>CBFHKM010000074.1:4446-7569 GCA_965656385.1 Oceaniferula sp. | reverse complement strand
TACGCAGCCCGAACAAACTGCACAGGAGCCGTAGGCATTTTGCCCATCACTGATAATCACGAGATCATTCTGGTAGAGCAATTTCGCATACCTCTCCAAGCGTATGTTATCGAAATTCCTGCTGGCCTAGCAGGCGATGAAGTTGAGTTCTCTGATGAATCTCTCGCCGAAACAGCAGCTCGAGAGCTACTCGAGGAAACCGGCTACAGCGCAGCTAAAATCACGCCTCTCATCACCAGCCCCACCTCTGCGGGCATGACCACAGAAATAGTGAGCTTTTTCGCCGCAACTGAACTCACCCACGAGCACAGTGGCGGCGGCACCGAACAAGAAGACATCGTTGTTCATCTAGTACCTCTAGCTGAGCTTGATTCATGGCTTCACCTTCAACAAACGAATGGTCGCTCGGTAGACTTGAAAATTCACGCATGCCTCTACCTCGCTAGCCAACAAGGCTTGATTTGATCTTTATCGCTTAATTGCTACATCTAATATTCACGATATTATGGATAGATTCGGAGGTATTCAGAGACTCTACGGAAAGGCGGCGATGATGAAATTTAAGGCTGCCCACGTCTGTGTGGTCGGTATCGGAGGCGTTGGCTCATGGTGTGTTGAGTCCTTGGCTAGATCTGGAATTGGTCGTATCACCATGATCGATCTTGATGAAATTTGTATCAGCAACATTAATCGTCAACTACACGCTATGGATGGTGAGATAGGTCGTCAGAAAACAGCGGCTATGGCTAGCCGAGTAGAAGCCATCAATCCTGATTGTGAAGTTGTTTGCCTAGAAACTTTCTTCAGCAGTCGTAATGCTGAGGAAATACTAAGCAACAAATTTGACTATCTCATCGATGCGATTGATCACGCACATGCCAAGTCACTACTCCTGGCGAGCTGCTGTGAACATGATATCCCTGTCATTAGCTGTGGCGCCGCCGGAGGTCTGCGCGATCCCTCACAAATTCAAATTGATGATATCACACGCTGTTACAACGACACACTCATCAACAAAGTGCGCAAGATCATGCGTAGCGATTATGGATTTCCAGCTGGCGCAGATCCAAAGAAAAAAATCAAGGGACGAAAGTTTGGTATCAGCTGCGTATTTTCACCAGAGTCCCCCGTCTTTGAGCAGTGTGATGGCGAGGTCTCTGAGGCAAAGCCAGTGAGCGACTCAAACGAACCCAATCGGCTCAATTGTGTATCTGGATTCGGCAGTATTACCCATATCACTGCAACATTCGGGCTGTTTGCTGTCTCTAGGTGCCTCGCCAAACTTTCCAGCTAATTGTGTTGATGAACTCATGGTATCAATGCTTGAGCTAAACCATTTATGCGTTTAGCGTCGCGCTTGCTGCTACCTGATATCTCAATTCCCGAGTAGCATGCATCCCACATTATGAGTGAAACTATCGACATTGGCCAACAGCTGCTCAAGGCGCGTGAGCTTAAAAACCTGTCCCCCAGAGATATTGAACAATCAACTCGCATACCATCGGCAACGATTACGGCACTTGAAAACAACGATTATTCTGCTTTGCCAATATCCTACGCACGCAGTTTCCTAGCCCAATACAGTGAATATTTACAAGTTGATGCCAGTGAGCTGATAAGCTCTCTCGTTCCTGATGAAGATATCACTAATATTGGTTATCTCAAAAGCAACCAAGACACTGTTAGCGAGAAACGTGGCTCGTCACCAAAAACACGATCTAATAAAAAGCGAAAAAAAAGTTTGGGTCAACTTCAGTCAGCCACCCACCAAGATGAAGGAAAAAAAATGGCACTACCCCTAGCCATTGTCGGTTTTGCTTTGATGATCATTATGGGTATCTGTTTTTTCATTAAGAAAGGCGAAGCACAGACTGACCAAGTAATGCAGAGCGCAGTCGAGGCCGGCGGACAAGCCAACAAAAAAACGGGCGGCAACTCCAGTTTAAGTTCGGGGGCATCAGCATCAAACAATCAAAGCACTATGTCGAATGCTGATATTATTGGTGTTTTTGATACTATCCCGTCTACCAAAATTGCGTTGGACCCAAATCTAAATCCAAAATCATTGATAGAATTAGCGGGTTTTGCTGACACCAACAACGTTCAACAAGCTACAAGCGACGGAGTGCCCTCCAGCACAGATAATGGTGATACTTCTGAAATGGTTCTGCCAGAGCGTAACAGTGCACCACCTAAAGCGATGGTTATCGAAGAGGATGATGAATAGAAATGGCACCAACTAACGCCAGCTCAAACATAGCTTCGGCCCATTGAGTCGCCCAACTTTAGCTCCAGCCACACGTCCCATTTTAATCATTGTTGCGCAGCTGTAGTAGTTATGCCGGCGCACCTATGGCATCACCAGCCAGCGGCTCATCATCGCCCACATTCTCATCAACTACTGCTTGGTTGGCAATACCCTCGTCACTTTGATTGCCTGGTATGGTCGTATCGGATGGGGGTGTAGGAGGGTTTTTCATTTCACCATGCTCGAGAATGTCTTTCACTTGCTGCGCATCGAGTGTCTCGTATTCCAACAATGCCTCTGCCAAAAGTTTTAATTGCTCACCGTGCTCAGTGAGTAATTTCTTAGCCAGAGCGTAAGAATCATCGATAAGCTTTTTGATCTCGGCATCAATTTTGCGAGCCGTTTCCTCAGAATAGCTTTTGGACTTTCCTATATCCCGAGCCACAAATACCTCACCGTCGCCCTCGCCATATTCAACCATTCCTAAGCCTTCGCTCATACCCCACTCACAAACCATCTTACGCGCTATGTTGGTGGCCATGCGGATGTCGCCCACGGCACCGTTGGTGACATTGCCGAAGGTGATCTCCTCAGCAACTCGACCACCCATTGCAACACATAGCTGGTCAGTCAATTCTCTCTGGCGATAGGTGAACTTATCTTCCTCAGGTAAGAACATAGTCGAGCCAAGAGATGGCCCACGAGGAATAATAGTGACCTTGTGCAATGGATCAGTGTGCTCGAGAAGCTCATTAAGAATAGCATGACCAGCTTCGTGGTATGCCGTATTTTCTTTCTCCTTCTCACTCAGTGCTAGGCTGCGACGCTCACGTCCCCACCTCACTTTATCTCTAGCCTCTTCCATCTCTGCCAAA
>CBFHKM010000074.1:0-4347 GCA_965656385.1 Oceaniferula sp. | reverse complement strand
TCCTTCTCACTCAGTGCTAGGCTGCGACGCTCACGTCCCCACCTCACTTTATCTCTAGCCTCTTCCATCTCTGCCAAAGTCACTTCTGAAAGGCCTTTACGTGCAGCAAGTAACGCCGCCTCGTTGATTAAGTTTGCTAATTCAGCTCCAGAGAATCCTGGTGTACCTCGCGCAATGATAGCAAGGTCAGCATCAGGATCCATTTTGATTTTCTTCACATGAACATTGAGTATCTCCTCACGTCCATTGACATCCGGTAAACCTACGGTGACTTGGCGGTCGAAACGACCTGGTCGTAGTAGCGCAGGGTCGAGAACATCAGGCCTATTGGTGGCAGCTATGATGATAACCCCTGTGCGGGTATCAAAACCATCCATCTCAACGAGAAGTGCATTCAAAGTTTGCTCTCGCTCGTCGTGACCACCGCCCATTCCATGGCCACGGTGACGACCCACAGCATCGATTTCATCGATGAAAATCAAACAAGGTGAATTTTTCTGGCCCTGCTCAAACATGTCGCGCACTCGGCTAGCTCCTACACCCACAAACATTTCCACAAAGTCGGAACCTGAGATTGAGAAGAAAGGCACATCGGCTTCTCCTGCAATAGCACGAGCAAGAAGTGTTTTACCAGTACCGGGAGGGCCTACCATCAGCAAGCCCTTGGGTAGATTTCCACCCAGCTTTTGAAACTTTTTGGGGTCACGCAGATACTCAACAACTTCAACTAGCTCATCCTTTGCTTCCTCGATGCCTGCCACATCCTTGAATGTAACTTTATTTTTGTCCATCGTAAGCAGACGTGCCTTGGACTTGCCAAAGCTCATAGCACCGCGACCAGCAGACTTCATTTGATGGCGGAAGAGGAAGAAAATAATCAGGATGATCAGAAAAATAGGAAAGATCTGGATCATAAACATCTTCATCATGCCTGAATCGGGCTGAAAAGGTGCCAAGTCATTAATGAATGCCAACTCCGAGTCATTTAGCTCTAAGTAGTTGATATCTAGCTCGAAAGGAGCGAGATCGTCGTCCTTGGTCGCTGCAGGAGCATCCGGGAAAACATAGCGGGTACCGACGATATATTTGTTATCTGATCCATCCGCAGAGATGATTTCAAAAGCTCTCTGAGGACGATCTTCCGTTTCAACAATTTCAGATCTAGCCAGCATAGTGCGAAGATCTGCAAGAGTACACAACTCGCCATCCTGCTGTTCAGGCAATTCGCTTACTACGCGAAGCGGGATTGAGTGGCGAGCCAGTATGGCTTTGACTTCATCGTCATGAAACTGAGTGATGATGGGAATGCGAAATTCTTCTTGGGGTGCCACGTTCTTGTCAGCAACCCATGGATCCTTTTTGTAGAAAAAACCTGTAATTCTAGGAACCGCGGCAGATTCCCCAGATTTCTTGAGCTTGAACCTTGAATCGGGAAATTTACCCTCATTTTTGTTCGGAAGTGTTTGATCGGTAATAATTTTACCGGAATCCACATAGTCTCTAAATTGAGTGTATGTGAGACGTTCTGGCTTGCCAAAGCCGCTTGATTGCCATGCCATGAATAGTATAGCGGTTGCTATACCCATGAGAACGAGCACGCGCCAGTTTACCCCATTGCCTGGTGATGGTTGGCCTGTGCCTTTTCCTGATCCACGAGGTAGAGGTGGCGGTTCTGGAGGAGATTGTTGAGACATAAATCTGGTTGTTTGATACGTTTAACGCCAAGTGAGGACGAATGTTTGCAACCTAGCGCGGTATTTAAAAAAGAAAACGCTTAATTTAAGACATCGTGACTGTTTTTCCCAAAAAACCTAGCATAGTGGCCTCAAGCGATTCCCCCGGGCAACCTTATCCTAGTATCGAGAGCTGGTGCGCACGTATGCTTGTTAAACACTGATTTCTCATTAATATAGATCACGTGGCAGAACCTTTTGACCATAATCAAAACACGCGCAGACAGCTCCTACAACTAGGTGGGTGGCTGAATCGCCTGCCCGGTCTCAGAACAATGAGGCCCGCGGCGCCCAGTGGTATCAAATACGCAGGTAACTTAGTTGATGTATTTGCCTCCTTTGTGTCGCTGGACAACCAAGTAGATCGAAGTGAAGCTGAAGTAGCCCTCGACCTTCTGCGCCACGCCTTTCCTGAAGCAGACCATCGCTGGCTTGCCCGTCGCCTTCACCGAGCTCTAGCTAACCCTCAAGCACCCAACAAACTCATCGTCACTTTGGGTAAAGAGCTTAATCACGATGAAATTGTATCTCTCGGCCTACAGCTTTACTTGTTAGTGATTGCTTCTCACTCTGCTTTTCGAGGTCGACACGCATTCACTCAAGTAATGGAAGGCCTGGGAGCAAAAGATGTAGCAGATACCATCCAGTCAGAAATGAAAGGCGAGCACCTCACCGAGCCGCTACCATTCGATAAAATAGCATTTACCACAGATCAGAGTGCAGATGTCGTGATGCCTGAGAGACTGTCTGACTACGGTTTCTGCGCATACCGCTCACAAGATATTATTCTCATTCGTAACTGCTGCAGTGAGACAATTTGGGTCAGCGGAAACTCATTGGAACCAAGCCAAATACTGCGGCTACGATCCCACCAGAGTATTAGATTACCCGATTGGACCATTGCATATGATGATATTGTGTTTTTTCTGAACGCCTCTCGAACTGGACACCGACATTCACTATACCTCAACGAAAATGGGTCCTCGCTCTCAGCAGAAAGAACTCGGTCTCGCGCCAATACCGTGAAACTTGACTTCGGTCTTAACGTACTTGTTGAAGTGTTAGCCGAAACAAAGCTCTGCCTTGAATCAGGCGAAAAAATGATCCCGGGAAGTGTTTACACCCGCCCTGTATCAGAGAAGCTCATTCTTGCAGGGGGGGCTGAGACCAGCCTCGAGTCACTGCGCAAGCAAGCGATGAAGGCAGGAAGCCGCTTCAAAATGGATGCAGGCAGACAAGAATGCTTGGTTTCCAATGACCCCACCGCACTGAAGCGAGGAGACGTGCTGCTGAGCTCTGGCCTGGCCCGCAAAACTGTGCTTAAGATAAACTACGACGCACAAACAGCGGAAGGAAACCTCACCATCATAGCCGCCGAGCGCACCATACTCGTCAACGGGCAGCCAGTAAGAAACAGCTCGAGACTCGTCGACGGCTCTCTGATAAGAATAAGTGCCAACCAGGCGGTGAGGTGTCGGTTCAGCGAGGGCATCTTGGACGAGGAGCGTGCCGTGATTCGCTCCGTTGATGTTGAGAATCTTAAACACAGCTTCGGCAATGATAAGACCGTCCTCGATAACGTATCTTTCTCAATCAAACGTGGCGAAATGCTATGCATCATGGGCCCTAGTGGTAGTGGTAAAAGCACTTTACTTGGAGCTCTCGCTGGTCATCTCAAGCCCAACCGTGGCACAGTAAGACTTAACGGAGTCTCCCTTTATGATCACAGAAGCCGACTAGCGCCCTTCATTGCTTGCATGCCCCAAGAGGAGGCGCTCAACCCCCAGCTTACGGTCAGACAACACCTCATTCACGCTTGCACCGTGAGAAGACCACACCTGTCGTCTGCTGAGCACTTCAAACGAGTTGAGTCTATTCTCGCTGAGCTGGCGTTGCAGCCCTTAGCTCGCCGACGCGTAGGATCTGCCGGCGAAAAAACTCTCAGCGGAGGTGAGCGAAGCCGGCTTAATCTCGGTCTCGATTTGGGAAGTGCTGCGGAGATTTTCCTTTTTGACGAACCTATATCAGGCCTGTCATCAAAAGACTCAGAACACGTTGCAGAAACACTGCACACCTTATCGCGTGATAACATTGTGGTAGCCTCACTTCATCGCCCTGGGGCTCGCGTGTTGCGCATGTTTGATAAGGTGCTCATGCTCGACCAGGAAGGACGAGTTGCGTTCTACGGAACACCTATGGCGATGAGCCAATACTTCCACGAAGCATGTGACGATCTCGGCATCACACCCCCTACCAAGCTGCGCAGTCCGAATTCAAGAGCGATCGATGCAGATTTCGCCTTTGATGTATTGGAAACACCTCTGCGCCGTGGGGCTGGTAGAGAGAGTGGCGGAGCGCGGCGCTTTTCCTCTACATTTTGGCAAGAACGTTTTGAGGGGAGTCAACTTATTGACGAGGTCAGCAAAGGGCAGAGCCCTGATCAAAGTAATCTTGATGGGGTTATCCTGAATGATGATCACATGGCAATGCCCACTCGTTCGCATCGGCAACGAGGCATTGAGTGGATACGCCTGTTTCGCACACATTTAAACCGGTCTTTAATTTCGAAATTTAGAAACCGCGGTACTACGTATAGCATTATATTAGAGTCTCC
>CBFHKM010000073.1:5778-9883 GCA_965656385.1 Oceaniferula sp. | reverse complement strand
TCGTTTTTTGACTCAAGCCCAGTGCACGCAACAAGTTAAGTCTCATAGTTGTGATGATTGCTCGACTTCGTGGTAAAGTGTTAGAGGCCCTGCCCGGTAGGCTTGTGATTGATGTGAACGGGGTAGGGTATCTCATCAGTGTCTCGCTCAGCACCTACGATGCGATCAATCCCGTTGAGGGACTGGAAGTAGAGTTGCGCACTCACCTGCACATCCGAGAAACCGCTCATACCCTCTATGGTTTCGCTACGGATGCTGAGCGTGATCTATTCTTGCTTTTGATTGAACGAGTCAGCGGTATTGGCCCATCTATTGGTATGTCGGTGCTCAGTGGTATGCCGGTGGATCACTTCAAATCTTGCGTAGTCAATGGCGATGCAGCTGCACTTTCCCAGATCAAGGGTCTGGGAAAAAAGACGGCGGAGCGAATCATTCTAGAACTCAAAGACAAGGTGGGCGTCGCCGAGTCTTGGCAGGCTGCTGCTGGTGAGGCTACACCGAGTGCTTCGATTGATGCGGAATCAGCTTTGATAGGTCTCGGTTACAAGCAAGCAGAAGCGAAAAAAGCGGTTGCAGCGGTAGCCAAGCTCAAGGCTGGGGCAAGCACGGAAGATTTGATCCGAGATGCTCTTAGGATGTTAAACTCCTAGAGGGGTGATTACGGATCATCTGTCATCCTTTTGAATTGTTCTGGTCAAAGATAGCTTCGATGATTAGCTTGCCACTAGTTGTGTGTAATCACCGCTGCCACGATTGAGTTGCTGTTTTAGCTTGAACCAGACACAGCCAGTCATTACTGCAACTTCCACATCATCGCTAAAATTTCATGATTGAGAATACGCCTACTTCCCTCGACTTTTCCGAATCTAAGATTAATCAGGACCTAACGCCCGAAGATAAGATTGAGTTTTTTCGGGGTATGGCTCGAATTCGACGTTTTGAACAGACGGCCTTGAAGTTCTATAACAAAGGCATGATGGGGGGCTTTTTGCACCTCTACATTGGCCAAGAGTCAGTTGCCGCAGGCACGCTTGGGTTATGCAAGGAAAACGACCACGCCATTACCGCTTATCGCTGTCATGGACATGCACTCTCGATGGGAATGGATATGAATAGCTGTATGGCTGAGCTATACGGTAAAGCTACTGGTGCGGCCAAGGGCAAGGGGGGCTCCATGCACTTGTTTGATCCATCAAAGAATTTCTGGGGCGGTCACGGTATCGTTGCCGGCCAAACACCACTCGGCCTGGGTCTGGCATACGGGGTCAAGTATCAGGAGTTGGAAGGCTGTTGCCTCTGCTATCTCGGCGACGGAGCAATCAACCAAGGTGTATTCCATGAGTCTCTCAACCTAGCGGCGCTGTTCGAGTTGCCGGTCATTTATATTATCGAAAACAATGGCTACTCGATGGGAACTAGCCAGAGCCGCTCAAGTTCATACAAAAACTGCCTAGCTCAGAGAGCCGAGGCATACGATATGGACTGGGATTTGGTGAATGGTGAGGATCTCTACGAAGTTCGTGCCAAAACGCACATTGCGATGGAGCGTGCGCGTAAGGAGTCCAAGCCCACTGTTCTGGAGATTGCGACCTACCGCTACTACGGGCACTCTGTGGCAGATGCCAACGCGAAGAAATATCGCACACCAGAAGAAATTGAGAACTACAAGACCTACCACGATCCTATCCGTCTATGGCGTCGTCGCTTGATCGAGGAGGGTGTGTTTACCGATGCAGAGGCTGATGCCATTGATAAGGAGGCCAAGGTTGAAGCGGATCAGTCCGCTGTATTTGCTGAACAGTCGCCACCGCCGACGGTAGAGTCCATTTTTGATGACGTGTATTGGGAAACTGATAACAATACCGAAGCTGGAAATACCGGAAGACATTTTTTCAACGACTGATTTTAAAACTTTAAATAACGTCTAACACTATTTTTTATGAGAGAAATACTCTACCGTCACGCAATACGCGAAGCCCTCGATGAAGAACTTGCTCGCGACGAGAAAGTCGTCGTTATGGGTGAGGAAGTCGCCCAATACAATGGGGCATACAAGGTAACTGAAGGCTTATGGGACAAGTGGGGCAGCAAGCGCATTGTTGATACTCCGATTTCAGAGGCTGGATTCATTGGCATGGGCATTGGTGCATCAATGCTGGGCATTCGCCCGGTGATGGAATTAATGTTCTGGAGTTTTCATTCCGTTGCTTTTGATCAACTGGTCAACAACGCCGCCTGTGTGCGATACATGTCGGGGGGATTATGCAATGTGCCAATCGTCATGCGTGGCCCTGCTAACGGAGGCACGGCGGTAGGAGCGACCCACTCACATTGTCCTGAAGGTCTATTTGCAGCGTTCCCAGGTTTGAAGGTTTGCGCTCCAGCGACGCCGGCTGATGCCAAGGGTTTAATGAAGACAGCTATTAGAGATAATGACCCTGTTTACATTATGGAGAATACATTACTCTACGGGACATCTGGCCCGGTGCCTGACCCGTCTGAGGGAGATCACCTCGTGCCTCTCGGTAAGGCTGACATCAAGCGCGAAGGCACTGATGTCTCGCTCATTGCCCATGGTCGCAGTGTAATTCGATCTCTTGAAGCGGCTGAGACATTGCAGTCTGAGCACGGTATTAATTGTGAGGTGCTCGATCTTCGTTCGATTCGCCCGCTTGATCAGCAGGCAATACTAGACACAGTGATGAAGACAAATCGTGTGGTCTTGGTTGATGAGAGTAAGCCATTCTCAGGGGTTAGTGCTACGGTAGCTACCCTGATACAAGAGCATGCTTTTGATTATCTGGATGCACCAGTGAAGCGCGTTTGTGCGCTTGATGCGCCCGCCATTTACTCTCCTTTTGTTGAGGATGAGCAACTTCCTAATCCGCGCCGCATCATTGAACAGGTATTGACCGTGGTCTAATTCAGAAGCTGAGTGGGTCACCAGTATTTGCGTTTTTTATTGCAAGAGTTGATTGTTTTTCATAAATTCAAAATTAATATGAAATTTGCCCTACATGTATTAACGTTAAGTGGCCTGTCACTGGCCCTAACATCTTGTTGTAGCTTGTTGCCTTGTAACTCAACTTCGAAAGCAGAAACACATGCATCTGCTCAAGCTTCTGGTGAGCCTCACATCGGATTGATTCCAACAATGAAGGAATTGGCCGCGAGTGACTGATCCAGCTGCTGTTAATAGGCTAAGCAGGGCTATGACTTTTGAGTCATGGCCTTTTTATTGTATATTCATGTAGCTGGGCTTATCCAGTTGTCTTATAATCAGACATATAGAGTGACAGTCGCGGATTATTGATATAATCAGCTTGCCCCCGAGCGATCTTTCTAAGAAAAGTCCTCTGCACACAGCCTGATTAACTCTTTTAACTTATGCCGACCAATATTGAAATGCCCAAGCTTTCCGACACTATGACGGAAGGTACTCTCGTGAAGTGGAACAAACAGGTAGGTGATACCATCGAAATCGGTGATGTCATCGCTGAAGTCGAGACAGACAAGGCCACCATGGAGATGGAGGCATTCGATGAGGGCACTCTCTCCGAAATTCTTGTTCAGGAAGGGCAGAAAGCAGCGGTTGGTTCAGCACTCGGTATATTGCTCGAGGATGGTGAGGAAGCCTCAGCGTCTGGATCTGCACCTGTAGCTGTCAGTGCGCCAGATGCGCAACCTTTTGCCGAAACTGCTCAGGATAGCCAGTCCATTGCTGCTGCATCACAAGCAACGCCAGCACCTGCAGTAGCTGCAGCACCTGTGTCTTTCGAGGCTGGAGAGCGCATCAAAGCCTCACCTTTAGCGAAAAAGATTGCTGATTCCAAGGGGGTCAATATTGCGGTCATTCAGGGCTCGGGCCCGGGGGGTAGAATTGTGAAAGCTGATGTTGAAGCCGCTGCAGCCGGGGGTGCCAGCGCGCCGTCACGATTAGCAAATGCAGCCTCTGCACTTGCTGCTTCGGCCAAGGCGCAAGTTGTTCAGGCAACGCCTTCCGCAGCTCCAGCTCAGCCAGCTGCCGTTCAGCCAGCTGCCGTTCAGCCAGCTGCCGCTGTGCCCATCAATCCAGTTGTTGCTGCCGATGATCAAACCATACAGC
>CBFHKM010000073.1:0-5678 GCA_965656385.1 Oceaniferula sp. | reverse complement strand
GTCGCGGTAGATGATGGTTTAGTGACACCTGTCATCAAGGATGCAGCAAGCAAGTCGATGCTGCAAATCTCTCAGGAGGTAAAAGATCTTGCCGTGCGCGCCCGTGATAAAAAACTCCTACCCAACGAATTTGACGGCGGCACTGTAACGGTATCTAATCTGGGTGCATGGGGTATCGAAAGCTTTGATGCGATCATCAATCCGCCGCAAGCTGCAATCCTAAGCGTCGGAGCTATCATTGAAAAGCCTGTGGTCAAAGACGGTCAGATTGTTCCTGGTATGAGAATGAATGTTGGTTTGAGCTGTGACCACCGTGTTGTCGATGGCGCTGTCGGTGCAAAATTCCTCAACGAGGTCAAAAAGCTTATCGAGAATCCAGCACTGATGCTGGTGTAATGAAAGTCGTTGTCACAGGTGCTGCAGGTGGTTTGGGTCAAGCCATCTCAAGCAGCTTTAGTGGCAAGGGTGGCGAAGTTCTTGCCCCGGGAAAAGACGAGCTAGATGTAAGCTCGCCTGGTTCCGTGAAGCTCTTTTTTGAGTCTATCGATGATGTTGAGCTGCTTGTCTGCAATGCCGGCATTACCATTGACAAGACCATTGCAAAGATGACCGAGGAAGATTGGTCACGTGTGATTGATGTGAATTTAAAAGGTGCTTTTTTGTGCGCAAGAGAGGTTTCTCGAGCAATGGCAAAACGGCGAGCTGGTCATATTCTATTTATTTCTAGTTTTTCGGCACTGCACCCTCCTGTGGGGCAGGCTAATTATAGTGCTTCCAAGTCGGCATTATTGGGCATGATGAAATCAATGGCTCAGGAATTTGGTCGCCGCAATGTGCGGGTCAATGCGGTAATCCCTGGTTTTATGGAGACGAAGATGACGGCACCTTTGAGTGATCAGATCAAGCAGGATGTCCTCAATCGGCATGTGCTTGGCAGATATAACACCCCTGATGCTGTCGCTGAATTTATCGTTCACTTGCACCAACATATGCCGCATACATCCGGGCAGACATTTAACCTCGATAGTCGTATTAGTGGCATTGTTTGAGGTGTGTGCTGCTGTTGTGTCGAGTTCGGTTTGATCTGAGATATTGACCTGCAAGGCATAGCCCTGTAGGGTAAACGATCATGGCTAAAGTTTTTGATTTTGATGTCTATCAGCCGAAGGAAATTGCCAAGCGAGTAGAGACAACGGGTGTCACTAAGGCTCAGCTTCCCGTATTTTCGATGGCGGTTCTTGGCGTATTGGCGGGTGCCTTCATCGGCCTCGGGGCTCTCTATTATGTCATTATCAAATCAGACCAGAGCTTGGGTTTTGCTCTCGCACAAGTACTTGGTGGGGTAGCTTTTTCGCTGGGTTTGATTTTGGTTGTGGTTGCGGGGGCTGAGTTATTTACCGGAAATAATTTGATCGTGATGGCGTGGGCTGATCGCAAGGTTTCCACTACGAGCTTACTTCGAAATTGGTTGGTTGTTTTTGTGTCCAATTTTGCCGGTGCTGTCGGCTTGGCATACCTGGTATTTAGATCAGGTCATTGGGAGATGAACGATGGGGCGATCAAGGATCAATACATTCAAATAGCAGCCGCTAAGTGTGTATTACCATTCTGGCAGGCTTTTTTCCGCGCGGTGCTGTGTAACCTTCTTGTTTGTCTAGCCATATGGATGGCGATTGCGGGGCGAAGTGTGTTAGATAAGGTGGTGGCTATTGTTTTTCCCATTTCGGCATTTGTTGCCGCTGGTTTTGAGCACTGCGTTGCTAATATGTATTTCATCCCGATGGCGATGTTTTTAATATCCGCAGATCCCTCAGCAGCACTCCTTCATACAGAGATCAGCGGGGCTGGTCTCTTGCAGAATATGATCCCGGTAATCCTCGGTAATCTAATGGGAGGCAGCGTGCTCGTTGGTCTTGTATACTACCTCATCTATCTCAGGAAAAAACCTGAGACCTCGTAGATCTAGGCCATGGCTTGCTCCAGAGATCGCCGGGCAAGGTTGAGTGCATCTTGGCTGGCGGCTTGCTTGAAGATATCTCGTCCGTAGGGTGCGAATTTTTTGACCGCTGCGCTGCTGCCTGCTGTTGCAATTCCGATCCAGACCGTCCCTACTGGCTTTTCCTCAGAGCCTCCGCTTGGTCCTGCGATTCCGGTAACGGAGATCGCGATGTCTGCTTCTGCGTTTGCTAGAGCGCCTTCAGCCATCTCAATAGCTGTAGCCTCACTAACGGCCCCGTGTCGCTCCAGGGTGGCATTATTGACATTTAGGAGCTGCTGCTTGGCCAGATTAGAATAGCTTACAAAGCCATGGGTGAAGACTTGTGATGCGCCTGCCACATTGGTGATGCGGTTTGCGATCAGGCCACCTGTACAACTCTCAGCGATACTGATCGTCTTGCCTTGTTGTTGGAGAAGCTGCACCACTATTTCCTCAAGTGATTCCCCGTTTTGGCTGAAGCACATATCAGGAAAGGTGTTGATGGCAAGCTGGCCAGCTTGTTCGATGCTTGCTTTCGCCCCGATCAATCTCAGGTCGACCTCGCGAGTGCGTGCACAGTAGCCTACTTCGAGATTTGGAATGCTTACTAGCTCTTGATCAAGTTTGGCGTGAAAGTCACTCTCACCCACACCGGTAAAGCGAAGAACTTGTATGTGGTGATCTTCGTTGGTCCCCGCAAGTGAGTGAAGCCTTGGCTCAACCTCATTCTCAAACATGGGTCTCATTTCGCTTGGTGGACCTGGTAGTAGGAACAGTGCGCATAAGCGATCACCACTCATACGCGGTGGGGTGTAGATGCCGGGAGCTGTTCCGTTCGGGTTTGGCAAAATGTCACCACCCACTGGATTTAGGGCCTGCTTCTTGTTGTCCTCCGCCATTTCGCGATTGCGATCAGCAAAAAAGGCTTCGATTGATCGCAGTGCTGCTTCGTCGGTAATAAGCTCGACCCCGAGCACCTCAGCGGCAGCCTCGCGAGTGATGTCATCACTTGTGGGGCCTAAGCCTCCGGTGACAATAACGACATCACTGCGCTCCATCGACTCCGCCATCGCGCTATTGATGGCCTCACCATCAGGAACTGTGATTTGCCTTTGAACACGCAAGCCCAGCTTAAAGAGCTCCATGCCCATCCATGCACCGTGGGTGTTAAGCGTGGTGCCAAGCAGTAGCTCGCTGCCAGTATTGATGATTTCTATACGCAAGACAGTTCCTGTGAGAAGGTTTTAGTCGAGAAGGGTTGAGCGTGAGAATAGTGGGATCACGGGAACGCCGCGTGCCTCGATCGCTTCTCGGCCGCCCTCTTCGCGATCTACTAAGACAAGAGCGAAGGCGATTTTGCCACCTGCGGCTTCGATAACATCCATTGCTTTGATGGTAGATCCTCCCGTGGTTATGACGTCGTCAACGATGATAATGGTGTCTCCCTCTGAGAAGTTGCCTTCGATTTGTTTGCCTTTGCCGTGTCCCTTAGGTTCTTTGCGGACGGTAAATACCTGTAAGGGCTTCTCATCCGATGCTGAGGTCATGCCGACAGCCAGGGAGATAGGGTCAGCGCCTAAGGTCATGCCTCCGATAGCTTGGATGTCTACCTCACGGTTGGCGATTTCTTGTTTGACTGTTTCCCAACCAAGTTTGCCGATGAGATTAGCACCATGCGGATCCATAGCGGTAACTCTGCAGTCGATATAAAGATCGGAGGTTTTTCCTGAGGCAAGAGTGAACTCGCCGGTGCGGACAGATTTTTCAAGCAGGAGAGCCCTGAGGGCAGAGCGGATTTCGTCGTTGGCCATGGACTCGTTTAAGCACTGATTAGGTGAAACTTCCAAGCGAATACTCTGCACAGAGAAAAAAAGTGCAGAAAAGAGCACTTGTAAGCGGCTTTAGCAAAAAAATACTGCCAGGAACTGCGGCAATGACGGACAAACTGTGGCTGCTACCTTTCGGTCCTGACCAGATTCATCTGCCGACACTCCACAGTCCTGACAGCGGTGGTTTCATAATGTCTGATGATGAGATTGCAAGAGGATTTGTGAAGCTCGCGAATTTACCGTGGGTTTTGTGAGTTTGCTAGGGGCTCACAAAATTAACATGCAGTCGCCATACGAGAAGAAGCGGTAGCGCTCTTCGACCGCTTTTGTGTAGGCTTCGAGTATGAGGTCTCGATTCGCGAAAGCAGAGACCAGCATGATCAGTGTGGATTGTGGGAGATGAAAATTAGTGAGTAAGGTATCAACCGCCCTAAAGGTGTGTGGAGGGTTGATGAAGATGTCAGTTTCACCGGAGATCGCAGAGATGGCAAAAGGGGAATCGTGCTCTTTGCAGACTGTCTGGGCTAGGCTTTCTAAGACCCGTGTGACAGTTGTTCCCGTGGCGACGATGCGTCCCCCGCATGCTTTGGTCTGGCTAATGAGCTCGGCTGCTTGTGCACTGATGTGGTAGCGCTCCGAGTGCATGTCGTGATCTTCGATAAATTCTGCCTTAACGGGGCGGAAGGTTCCGACGCCAACATGTAAGGTGAGAAAGGTATGCTGCAGCTGGGTAAGGATCTCGGGAGTAAAATGAAGCCCTGCGGTGGGTGCTGCAATAGCGCCCTCTGCGCGAGCGAATGTTGTTTGGTAGCGATCACGGTCCTCGGGGTCACTCTCACGGTTCATATAATGAGGTAGTGCAAGGCGGCCGTGACTTTCTTCATCAACAGCTCGATTCCACAGGATGACGCGATTGCCATTTTCAAGAATGGACTGAACGGTTCCGGTCGCATCTCCAACATCTAAGGTGCGTCCGGGTTTCATTTTCTTGCCCGGGCGGACAAGGCATTCCCATTCACGTTCGCTTAGTTTATTGGTGCAGACGATTTCGATGTTGCCATCGTTGGAGAAAAATCGCGATGGAGTGACTTTTGTGTCGTTGAGAACAAGGAGGTCTTTTGGTTCCAGATAACTTGGGAAATCGGTGAACTTGCGGTGTTCGATAAGTCCTGTATCCCTGTGAATTACCATCATGCGTGATGCGGCACGATCCTCCAGTGGCCGGCTCGCGATAAGCTCCTCGGGAAGTGTGTAGTCGAAATCAGTGGTCTTGAGCACAGGCAGAGTCTCATGCGGGAAGTTTTCAGTTTCAAGTCTCGAGTAAGTCGATATACAATAAGCCGTGGCATCAGGTAAGGAATTGCGTTTGCAAGTGGACGGGAAGTTTTTCCGTGCTGGGAATCAGCGCGTTTTTTTGAAGATGGTCACGTATGGGCCATTTCCTAATCCAACACCCGAGGTTCTGATCAATCATGATGAGCAGATGGCTCGAGTTGCTGCTGCGGGCTTTAATGCTCTGCGGGTTTATGAAAAGCCAGAGGAAGCACTCTTGGATGCGGCGCAACAAGCCGGGCTCTGGGTTTTTGTTGGTTTGAGCTGGGATTACCATCGCGACTTTATATCCAATACAGCGGTCTATGGGGCAGCAGAAAGACTAATGGAAGTGGAGCTGAAAGCATGGGGGGCTCATCCTGCGGTGGCTGGGGTGTTCGTCGCGAATGAGATCCCAAGTGATATGGTCAGATGGATGGGGGTGACTCAAGTGAAGCAGGCGTTAGAGGGGCTCATTTCTCTTGGTCGCAGTATTTGTGATCACCTCCTCTTTGCCTATGCCAATTATCCAACGACCGAATACGAGGAGCCGGATAATG
>CBFHKM010000072.1:0-9940 GCA_965656385.1 Oceaniferula sp. | reverse complement strand
CTCCCAAGGAGGCAGGGGGATTGCCCAGTGTGCGTTTCCTACCACAGCTGCTGCCACAGAAGCTACCACAAAAGTTACCGTAGGGAACATGCTATCGATTTTTTCTCGTAAGACAGGTGGCGGGGCGTGTCTGCCTTACCAAAGCTAGCGATCACCTCTCCCTCACTGTCCTTGCCCGTGCCCGCGAGCACCCGGAACTGCTCAGGAAAGCCGTCGGCAATGGAGCCGTGCTTTGAATCCCTCCAAATAGCGGGAACCAGAACAACCCGCTCAACCGTTCGCACTTGTCCCAGTTCGACTTGGAACCATTCCTCATGATCAGGGTCCCGGTGAGCAGGAAACGAGCGATAGCCAATGGACCCCGCCCCGCTGCGCATGTTCGGGCGTGCCAGCTGCTCCAGCTCCTGGTCAATGTCTTTAAGCCGCTGCTCGAGCCCGGCTACGGAATGCTGCCCGCTGGAAGGGCCCGCCTGCAACCGGCACGGCAGCAGCACGATCAGGCAGATCATGCAAGCAAGACGGGCTGGTAGAGTAAAAATCATCGCTTGTAGTTATACGCGCTGGGCCTGCAGGCGGCAACAAGGTAACTGGAAAACACATCATGCATACCCTTCCGGCTTCATGCTGCAGGCACCCCGACAAGTCGGTGGTTCTGAATTCCCAATTCCTCATTCCCAATCCCCAATCCCAAAGATCATCCACCTCAGGCCAACAGACCCACTGGCACGGCGTGGACAATGCATGCTTCGGGGCAAGATGACAACCTACCCGAACGGGCAGGTAGACAAAATCTTCATTGTGGCGACAATGATCAAGGTTGACTTGTTCAAGGGGAAACAAAATCACTCTCCGACCACTGATCTTACAACAACCATGCTGTTCATAATGACCACTAAAACCATGAAAACGAAAATCCCACAAATCATCCTCGCCGGCATGCTCGGCACCGCCACGGCATTGCCTGCAGCTACGACCATCATCAGCGGCTTTGACGCAGGAGGGGTGACGCTAGTAACTTCACCTGACGCCACAGACCTGACCGACGCCGGCGGCACGGCTTGGTACAACCAAAACAACAACGGTGGAGGCCAGTTTGTCCCTTTCGAAGGAACCATGACCGCCACCACCTTGACCGTGGACAATGATCCTTTCGCAAATAACAGCAGGAAATATGAGACCCCCACGGCTAGGATTATTAATAATACCAGCAGTGGCTCGATACTCCGCTTCAGCTTTGATTACAATATAACCGGGGGCAGTCCGAGCATCTATTTCCACCTCAAAGGTGTTGATGTAACCGGAGCTTCGCCAGATTGGGACCAGACTTTATTGGGAAGAGGCGGCGCCGCCTTTCACACTGAGGTGAACAATACGGAAACGTATAACCTGTTTGATGGCAACACCACCGTCAGCGGCGACACATCTGGTAGCAACGTTTGGGCTTACAATGGGGGACTGCTGAATCAGACGGGCTCCGGTACCGTCTCGGGCGAGATTAATCTCAGCACGCATGCAACCTACACCGATCTGTCGAATTACGAATACCTGGCTGTAGCCTTTGCCTTCGATTTCGACGAGGCCGCAACCATCGAGATTTCCAACTTCAGTCTTGCCGTGCCCGAGCCTAGCTCCACAGCACTGCTCGGCCTTGGCCTTAGCTCGCTGCTGCTGCGCCGCAAGCGCAACTGATTGGCGATGAATGATGGTGGAGTCCGGATTGTATGTATGGAAAGCATCACGTGAACGCGTTATAGACAGCACGTCCCAACATATCATATTGTACTAATTAAATATCAGTATGTGTATGGTCTGACGTTTTCTTTGGTGGTAGCTTAGCCATAAGTTATATCTCCAATGAAAATACATCGAATCCTCAAAAATGAGGATATAATACTAGACATCGATTTACATGGAGTTACTTTGTAGTTACACGCAAATACTGGTCGCGTTTTCCGAATGCTTGTAACTAACTTATCGTCAACACACAATGAAGCAGCGCACTTCCAAGCCAAAAAATCACGGATTTGCTCTCGTGGCAACAGTAAGCATGATGGTGCTGATGACTTTAATTGCCATTGGCATGTTAAGTCTCTCCACTATCGAGCAGCGCAGCTCAGGTGGAGGAGCCAATGACGCTGATAGAATGGCACGCGCCAATGCCCGTATGGCACTGATGATCGCGATTGGTGAATTACAGAAAGCAGCTGGGCCGGATCAGAGGGTAAGCGCAACGGCGTCAATTTTAGGAGATTCAAGTAACAACAACTATGCAGGTGGAACGACGGCGGTAGATGGCCGAAAGCACTGGCTGGGAGTATGGGATACGAGCAGCTACAGTCCAGCCACCCCTGATGCCAAAACCTTTGTGCGCTGGCTTGTTTCTGGAGACCAAGATGAGCTCGATACAATTGCTGATGCTGGCACGGCTGCATCAGCTGCAGATATGGTTATTTTTGAAGGGGTTGATGCAAGCGGCAACCCCGATCCTGATGGGCCTGACAGCGTCAAGGTTCCCAAGGTGGAGGTAGCGACAACCTCTGGCAACACCTCCTACTATGCCTACTGGGTCGAGGACGAGGGGGTGAAGACCGATTTGAAATGGGAAGAGGTTGATGCAGCGAGTGCAAGTGATGAAGATGAAGAACGTGCCCAAGCACGGAGGCTTAGTGCAGCGGCAGCGCCTAACTATTGGTTGACGACGGGTGGAGGTGCTCTAGGGCCTTTCAGGGATCCTAATGATGACGGTAGTGCTACTGACGCGATTGGAGCAGTTTTTGGCACGGATACAGGTTTTCCTTTTGATGCTATGCAAAAAGCGATGAGTCTTGAGGATGTCTCATTAGTGGCAGGCGGCACGGCGGCTCATAAGAAATGGCTCAAGGGAGTCCGCCATACGATGAGTATCAACAACCGTGGTGTGCTATCGGATACTAAGAAAGGAGGCTTACGCCGTGACCTTTCGCTGGCTTTCGAGATGGATGGGGATGCTGATGTTACAGCATCCGAGCAGCCTAGCTTATTCAACCAGCAAGACGGAGAGTTTGTAGGAGGTGCAGACCGCTTGGCTGCCCCCACCGCTGCAGCGGGCATGGGTAGTGTGAAGGAACGATTCCTCTACCGGGATTATCATGGCTCGGGAACTCCCTTCAGTAATGACATTCAGGATGTCACCTACAACGAGCATCAAACCGTGGTGAGAGGGCCCAACTGGTGGGCGGTCAGAGACTACTACAACCTCTACAAACGGCTTAAAGGCACTAGCGGAAACTACAGCCTTGATGCCCGAGCCTACTACCCTAATGCAAGCGTGGGAGATTCTAATTATCATTACGGAAGCATGCACGGGGTACACAATGCCCGCACTTGGGATGCTGAAACGTATAAAACATGGCGCATGGCATCGGATCGCTATATTTTCAAGCCGGCCCGTGCCACCTATGCACCCATTCTTCTGGGGCAGTCAGCAGTATTTAGTGTTTTGGCAACCAACTCCGACGGAACGGAAGCGGATTTATCGCTGGGCGTGGACCCCTTCTTTTTCCTGTGGAACCCCTACAACCGAAAGCTACAGGTTAATAATTACGCCGCTGTGCTGACAACATGGCCGGGCTCGATCACTTTTGAGGTCGTGAATGCCAGCGGTACCACCCGGATTGGGCCGGCGACCATTAGTAAGTTTTTCCAGCAACAGTCTCAATTTAATGAGGGAGGGGAAGGACATTTCACCACCTTATCCTACCACCTGGCATCGCCTTTGACGATGGAGCCCGGTGAAATTGTCGTGCTTTCGCCAAAATCGGGCCGCGACTTGGCTAGGGCTAATCAATTTCATGATGAGTTATATCCGGGAACCAATACGGATAATGCCTCGGGGGCAATTCTCAAAGAGATGCCGGTAGTGATAGTAGGGGATAATCCAAATACAGTTGTGGTCGAAACTGAATATATAGATTGGGATCCGGTGAAGTTGAACCTTGCTAATGATACTGTTCGATTTCTCCATACCACTCAATATTTGAATAGTTACCAAGGGGCAAAGGATACGAACATGTCTGAGCATTGCTGGACGCATGTCAGCATGCCTCCACCAGGCACGTTACCTATTAATGCATGGAAAGATGGCCAACGGGGAGAACACTTGCAGCAAATTGGCGGCAATGCTGCAGGCGATCGAGGTGGACCATGGCCTGAGCTTTTCAGGCCGGGAACGCACGCACGCTCAGGTGGCACCTTGCCCCCATTTTCCGGTAGCTCGGCGGCCAACACGCTGGTCAACACCAAACGTTTTTTTGGCATGGGTGCTAATCTTCTCAAACCTACTGCTCATGAGCGCCGTGATGAGAACGGGAATATCGTCTACGCGAACCCCGTTGAGGGTTTCACTCAGTTTAACCCGTATCGCATGGCAGGCTACTCGGATATGTGGCGTTCCTGCCTGCCTAATGAGTGCTACACCGGGATTTCTGATCCAGGGGATATCGATCTCTTACTGCTTGACGCGGGTATTCAGTGGCCGGCGTCTTTCCCTGACAAAGGCTTCTGGGGAAAAAGCTACTCGCAGAGTGGTAAGACTTCTGTGCCGATGTCGAACATACCGTCCTCGCCGATGTTATCTCTGGCGGCTTTGAATCACGCGAATTTCGGTGTTGGATATTGGCATCCTTTCCATTCCGTCGGAAACTCTTGGGCCAGCGTTCACGTTTCTCCGTCATCCGTCTATGGTCCTCGTCCCGCGCCTAACTACATGGGAACGGCAACGGCTCATGATGTGAATTGGCTGCTCAATGATGCTTTGTTTGACCGGTATTATTTCTCGGGCATCGTGCCTGAATATTCGATCGGGGCGGGAGGGTATAATCAAACTGGGTCACTGCAAGAGACCTTGAATGGTTTTTATGGCGTTACAGGAGACGATTTCAAGACTGCTCAAGCAAGTCCCGTCATGGAACCATATATTCCGTCAGGAAAAACATCCGCAGAAGTGGTAGCAGAATTGCTGGAGACGGACTTAGATGATGCTGCCAATGAGACACCGGGTTACAAAAAGATGGCGGCCTACAGCATGCTGAAGGGAGGTTTTAATATCAACTGCACGGATGCTGATGCTTGGGGGCGTTTCTTGCAAGGGTGCAATGGTGATCTGAGCGTTAAATTTAGTGATGGCACAATCGATAGTCGCAGCGATTACATGGGGTTCCCATCTAGCACATCTCCGACTCCAGCGACAGGAACTAGTAATACTCAAACCTGGTCTGGATGGTCTCGTCTGACTGAAAATGAAATTGAAGCGATGGCAAGTGCCATTGCCAATGAAGTCAAGGCACGCGGGCCATTTATGAGTGTTTCAGACTTTGTGAATCATAAGGTGGGAGGTGCAAGCATTACAGATCAACATTACAAGGGGGCTATTCAAGCTGGTATTGATGCAATGGTTACCAATGACAATGTGGCTACTTCTGCTGGAGGCTTAACACCTAGTTACACCTCCACAGATTATTTCACAGCCAGCACAGCTCCTGTAACGGAAAAAAAGAGCACCATTGGCATCCCCGGTAGCATTACTCAGGCTAATGTCTTATTGGCCCTTGCTCCGCGCCTAACAGCTCGCTCAGACACCTTCCGCGTCCGTGGTTATGGTGAAGTAAGGGACGCTGATGATAACATTATTGCTCGTGCTATTTGCGAGGCAGTAGTGCAGCGACTTCCGGAGTATGTAGATACGGAGACGGATCCAAATAACAATGAACCATGGGACGAAGGTGATATACTTAATGATACCAATAAAATTTACGGGCGTCGTTTTGATATTCAAAATTTCCGTTGGTTAGATGAGAGTGAAATCTAATGGCTCTATTGCTCAGCTCACTTTTATCATATCCACCATCACATCATTTTATGCGTAAATTTTTTGCTGCTACTATTCTTGCTGTTGTTTTGTTTTCTCCTTCGCTGCATGCGCAAGAAGAGAAAACAAAAAGCTCGTTTGAGTTCTCCTTTGTAACGTGGAAAAATCTTACCGTTGCCCCTGTTTTTTATCGGGACGGGGATAAATATCATGAGATTGACCTCATCAGAGCTCAGCGTTCTGAGCTTTATCGCTTCAAAAAGCCTCAAACTCAGATGCTGCTATATACGCAGGGAGAAAATGAGGAGGGGGAAATAGTTTACAAACTCGCCGGTAAGACTGCGATCAAAGCGGGAAGCTCTAGGATACTCTTTTTTATCCAAGAGCGTGTCGAGGTGGGGCCGGATCAGCTTCCTTTGATCTTGTCTGGTATTGATGATTCGCTTGATGCCTTTCCCATGGGTTCGTTTCGTTTTGTAAATAGTACTAAGCTCCCTTTGCAGGTTTTATTCCCCTCCAGTAGGAAGGCTCTGCCACCTCAAAGCGCCGAAGTTTTAATCCCCAAAATACCGGAACTGGGCGGTTTTATTCCTATCTATATTTTAGACGCGAATAAAAACATCGTGTTTCAGTCCCGCTTCTTTGGTCAGCCCCGAGGTCGGAAAATGGTTTTCATAGCGCCGCCCAAGAAACCTGGCGGCAAAGTAAACTTAGCGTTTTTACCGCAAATCATTCCGCCTCCAGTTGAGGGAGAAAATGAATAGGTGGATATGGCTAGCACAAAAATGACTATGAAAGGCTTATCGTATTTATTGGTTTTACTGGGGTCGGTGTGTTCGGCTTTGGCAGAGGAATCTGTCGAATCAACTAAGGTTGTCAGATGCTCCTTCATTCATTGGGATGGAGTTCCAGAGGAAGGTTATTATTTTCGCATGAATGATGAATTCCTGCCGATTAAGTTTGAGAAAGAGAATCGGAGTAAGTCGATCTCAGTCATGCGAATGGAAAAGATTGAAGTTTTCCATAAGCTGGAGGGGTCTTCCTCGGGACAATTATCATACGAATTAGTCGCAGATGCCCTTATACCGATGCATATGAGTGAGGTCATGTTCCTCATTCTTTCTCCTGATCTTGCCAATGAAGGGAAGCATCGTGTGATTGTTATAGCTGATTCTGCTCAGGCTTTCCCTTCTGCCTCGTGTCTATTTCTTAATCTGTGTTCAGATGTCTTTGATGTTGATTTTGCAGGGGAGATAGAGCGATTACAGCCGGAGCGTGTAAAAGTAATTTTTTCTAAAGTAGGCAAAAAAGGAGGTTTCGTGCCTTGCATGATAAATACTCAAGACGGAGAGCGAGTATTTGAAAATAGGATCTTCTGCCAAAAATCTTCCAGAAGATGTGTAATTATAAGGCCTAATATTAAAGGCGACCTTATGCCCCCAAGAATTAAGTTTCTGAGTCAGTATTTACCGGTTGAGCAATACTAAGATATCTAGGCAAGATCTGATTTTCTCATTTTGAGGCAGTAATTACTGCTGGCTATGGACAGATGTTTTCCTTACTTTGAACCTATGTTGTTGAGAAACTGCTCCCCACCCCACAGTAATTGGCGCGTTATTTTTTTGCTCGTCAGTATGGTCTTGGCTCCACTGTCAATTTATGCTGAGTCGGCTGACCCTACCGAGACGGCTGACCCTACCGAGACGGCTGACCCTACCGAGTCTGAAGAAGCTAGCGAGCTAACAAAGGTCATTGAATGTAGTTACGTCTATTGGGATGACATGCTGGATGATGAGTTTTATTTTCGAATAGGGGATGTGTATTACCCAATGAAATTTTTACGTAATAAACGTTCAAAAGTGGTTTCAGTGGCTCGGATGGAGGAGTTTGAGATGTTTCGAAAGGTAGACAAGCCACTTGAAGGGGAAGATCTTTATGAGTTTGTTGCAGAGACGATTGTGCCACATGACGCTCGCAGGATTTTATTTCTAGTGATAGCGCCCAATCAGGAAGACGAAGATTATCGCGTTTTCGCTTTGGATGATTCGTCATTGGTGTTCGGGCGGAGGACGTTTCGATTTGTTAATTTAACGCAGCAGATGATCTCGGTGGAGTTTGCTGGGGAGACTCAGCAAGTTGATGTTGATGGTGTTGTTGTGATGGAAAGCAATGTAGATGAGAAAGGGGGATTCGTACCCTGTATTATGAGAGATCCAGAGGGTGGAACGATCTACGGCACCCGCCTTTTCGCTCAGCCAAACGGGCGTGAGGATGTCTTCATCAGGCCTTCTCCGATCAAGGGGCGCAAGGCTCCTAGCATTAAATTCATTTCTCAGTTTATTGCAATAGCTCCGGTGGAGAACAAACAATAGCCATTTGGCATGATGCCCCGAACATTCCCCGTATATAACCTGAAAAGCTGTGCGCTGGGCTGGGATTCATGAAGACTTGCATGAAGCCCCGAAAACCCTCGATGCTGGTGGTTATTTATTATGAAAAACACTACTCGTCGCCTCCGTATGATGATGGTGAATCAGATCATTCTGATTGATTTCCAGGTATGAATTCATACCAACTAAACGTGTTTAGGCTCAGAGCCTTATCGATGTTCACTGCATCAATCACTTTGCTTACTTTATGATGAAATACTTACTCTTATTTCTTTGCCTTACATCAGCCCTGACGGCTCAGACTAAACCTAATATCCTGTTCATCTTCACAGACGATTGGGGATGGGGGGATCTTAGTTGCCATGGACACCCTTATATCAAGACTCCAAATATTGACCGGATCGCCAAGGAGGGTACTGATTTTCAGCGTTTTACAGTGGCCAGTGGTGTCTGTTCACCAAGCCGGGCAGCGGTGATGACGGGGCATTTCCCAGCGAGGCATAAGATCGACGGCCACTTTGCTTGGCCCGATGATAATGCCAATCGTGGCATGCCGGACTGGCTTAACCCCAAAGCTCCCTTGCTGCCACGTATGCTGCAAGGGGCAGGCTATGCCACGGCTCACTTTGGTAAATGGCATCTTGCCAACAATATGATCCCTGATTCACCTTTGCCTAGTGCCTATGGTTATGATGAGTATGGTGCGTTCAACTGTGCAGGTGAGCAAATGCCGGTGCACGAAGACGCAGATAATGCGGTGGCCTTTATTGAGAAAAGTTATGCTGCCGAGAAGCCGTTTTTCATCAATCTTTGGATGCACGAGCCTCACACACCGTTCCACACCGTGCCGAAATACCGCTTGCGCTTTAAGGACCTTCCAGAAGAGGACAATATCTACGCTTCAGTGCTTTCCCACGCGGATGATCGCATTGGCGAGGTGCTCGATAAGCTCGATGAGCTAGGTATTGCTGACAATACACTAGTTATTTTTTCATCGGACAATGGCCCGGCAAGAGCAAGTCAGCCCGGCAAGCTAGCGCTGATGCACGATACTGCCACGGGCGCCGGTTATGGATTAAATGCCGCCAAGGGGGTCACCGGAGGGCGCAAGGGCTATAAGGGAGCATTATTCGAAGGCGGTATCGGTGTGCCGTTTTTAGTCAGATGGCCGGGCAAGGTTGCGGTTGGGGAGATCGATGAGACCTCATTAATTTCAGCCGTGGATTTATTGCCTACTTTCTGTGCGATTGCCGGTGCTAAGCTACCCAAGGGCTATCAGCCGGACGGCCTCAATCAGCTAGATGTGCTGATGGGCAAGGCGAAAACCAAACGGGAAAAACCTCTCTACTGGAAAATCAACGCTGCCTGGCCAGCTCAGGACAAGAAGCCAGACCACTGGGTCAGCTATGTAATCGTTGATCAGCAATGGAAGCTGGTGGCCAATCGTGATGGTAGCTATGTAGAACTCTACAACATTGCTGTTGACCCATACGAGAAGAACGACATGAAGAAGGGGCATGCTGAAGTGGTAGCAACTTTGCAGAAGAAACTTGCTGTCTGGAAAAGCGAATTACCCTCAAAACCTGACGAAAGCTGTTTTTCTAAACATCGTAAGTAAGGTGGCTTGACACGGTAGTGCTCATTGAAAAAACAAACCCGATATGAAGGCCGATAGGTAACCAGAGTGATGCTGTTCGATAACGAG
>CBFHKM010000071.1:6957-9948 GCA_965656385.1 Oceaniferula sp. | reverse complement strand
AGGCGGGCAGAAACGCCAAACACCAGAAGCAAATCATTGACCAGGCAGCCGCCGTTGAAATTCTCAACACCTGGCTAGAGATGCGCTAAAAAATCTGTTCTGATAATGCACCAGCGTCGTCTTGCAATCTGCCAAATGCGAGCCAGACTCCGACCGTGGATCATCCAAGCAGACCGCATATTTACCAACTCATGGTGCGCCACTTCGGCAACACCAACGCAGCGCCAAAACTCAACGGCAGCATGGCTGATAACGGCTGTGGCAAATTTGCCGACATCAATGATGCCGCCCTGAGCTCACTTCGCAAACTCGGCATCAGCCACCTCTGGCTCACCGGCATCCTCGAGCAAGCTAGC
Organism: Oceaniferula sp.; assembly: GCA_965656385.1. Classification (GTDB taxonomy): domain Bacteria; phylum Verrucomicrobiota; class Verrucomicrobiia; order Verrucomicrobiales; family Akkermansiaceae; genus Oceaniferula. The sequence goes on along the minus strand of CBFHKM010000071.1, from coordinate 9,592 downwards.
GCCACCGCATACCCAGAGCGCCCAGCTGACGACCCACTTCTACTCAAGGGCAAAGCAGGCTCCCCCTATGCTATTCGTGATTACTTTGATGTTTCGCCTGACTATGCAATCGATCCCAGCAAGCGCCTCGATGAATTTAAAGCACTGCTCGTTCGCATCAAAAAACACAAACTTAAGGCGATCATCGACTTCGTGCCTAACCACGTAGCACGATCCTACTCCAGCGACATACGCCCTGAGCTCTCTTTTGGTAAAAACGATGACACCGGCAAGTTTTTTGACCCTGATAATAATTTTTTCTATCTAGGAGAACTGCACCCCGGAGAAGGCGCTCCGCTCAAGCTTCCCAGTAATCAGGGGCCCGTTCCCTACGAGCCAGAGAGCACCTTCGGGCGCGTCACCGGCAACAACGCCCTCACATGGAGCCCATCCATTCACGACTGGTATGAGACCATCAAACTCAACTACGGACATGACTTCACAGTGGGACCACCCCGTGAGGACCTACACTCATTGCCCGAGCCAGGTGCCGCACCACAGGACACCCCAGACACCTGGCGCAAAATGGACGCCATCTTATCTTACTGGCAAGAAATGGGAGTAGATGGCTTCAGAGTAGATATGGCTCACATGATCCCCATGGCATACTGGGGCTGGCAAGTAGAGCGCGCACGGAAACGAGACCCTCGGGTCTTCTTCATGGCAGAGGCCTACGATAGTGATCCTACAAAGCTCACCGACGGCAACGTTTTAGACGAGCTCCTCGATGCAGGTTTTGATGCTGTTTATGATGACCCAACCTACTCCACGATCAAAGCAACAGTCGAAGGTCAGCAATGGGCTAACGACATCGACGATGCATCTAACTGCTTCGTTGATCGCTTTCACCAATCTCTTCGTTACGCAGAAAACCATGACGAAGTCCGCCTAGCCTCCAAAGGCAACTGGGCTGCCAGCGGCATGGCCATTGGCAAGCCCGTATCAGCCATCATCTACGGCTTAGGCAAGGGCCCCATCATGCTCTACTCCGGCCAAGAAACAGGAGAACCTGCCGATGGAGCCGAGGGATTTAGTGGTGATGACGGGCGTAGCAGCATCTTCGACTACGGCTGCTTGCCCTCCCTTGTCCCATGGGCCAGCAAGCACCTCTACCGTGAAGCTGGCCTCTCACCTGAACAAAAAGAACTCCGCCAATTCTACGCCAAATTACTCAAAACATGTTCACAACCGGCATTTACCAAAGGTGATTTTTACGGTCTCAATCATGCCAATCGAGACAACATTCACTACGGACGCATCGATGGTGAGCCAGTATCAGGCCATTGGCTCTATAGCTTTATGAGACGTGATGAGCTCAGCGACCAAGCCTTTCTCGTCGTTGCCAATCTCAACCCCAGAGAAACGCTACCAGATGTATCCATTCAGATACCTGACAACGCCATCAGCTGGCTGAGCCGCAAGCACCTCAACAAAAAAACGCTCACCTTTCGTGACACCCTCGGCGGTCAACAAAAATGGAAAGTTGCCACCAAAAGCTTGAGCAGCGAAGGTCTCCCTATAGGCAATTTAGCCGCTATGTCGGCACTTTATTTGAAAATCAAATAAGCGACTCATCAGCTCAACCTGATATCGAGCCACTGCTGCATCGTCTCAGCAGGATTATTTGACTTCATCAAAGTCTCACCGACGAGAATCGCATTGGCACCTGCCTCGAGCACCCGCAAGCAGTCTGCCGTCGTTTTGATGCCAGACTCGCTAACCAGCAACACATCGTCCCCCACCTCATCGGCTAACAACTCCGTTGTCGCTAAATCCGTTTTAAAAGTCTTCAGATTACGATTATTGATACCGATCAAATCTGCGCCGAGATCCAATGCACGCTCCATTTCCGGCAAATCGTGCACTTCGACCAGCACATCGAGCTGAAAGTCACGGGCCTCCTTGTAGAGTCGTGTCAGCGTCTCATCATCCAGAGCTGCCACGATCAACAGCACCGCATCGGCCCCTGCAATAATTGCCTCATAAATTTGCACCTCATGACGGATGAAATCCTTCCTGAGCAAGGGGATATTAGCCACTGGTGAAATCTTAGTAAGATCAGCAAGAGAACCCTTAAAGTAATTCTCGTCTGTGAGCACAGACATACAGCTTGCCCCACCCTCGATATACATCTTCGCCTGGCGTAGCGGGTCAAAATCTGGATCAATCACCCCAGCCGAAGGTGACGCATGCTTCACCTCCGCGATGATGCTCAGGCGATCGGGCCCAAGGTCAAGCGCTGAGCGAAACCCTCCAAAATCATTTCTTTCGAGAGCCGCTGCGCGGTATTTATCCAATTGCGGCATGAGCGCCTCCACCTCGCTGCGCTTGTGCTCCATGATTTCACTGAGAATGTCCATGCAAGTTCTTTAATTTCGATTTCCAAAATTCCAAACACCAAGTCGCAAAATTTGCATTTTTTAGGAAAAATCACTTGTCAGCAAGCGACCAGAGTGTAAACAGACCGCGCGTCTGGGTCACACAACCGGCGCAAACCAACACACTCTATGCGGGTGTAGCTCAGTGGTAGAGCATCTCGTTGCCAACGAGAATGTCGTGAGTTCGAATCTCATCACCCGCTCCAATTTCTAAAAAG
>CBFHKM010000071.1:4741-6858 GCA_965656385.1 Oceaniferula sp. | reverse complement strand
AAAAAGCCCTCCGCACCGCGGGGGGCTTTTTATTTGGCGGGTGATGAGATGAGAACCTTGGTTCGAGCGCACAGCGCAGCCCCGCGCATCGCGGGAAATCCATCACCCCACAAATGCGGAGGAGCATTTGTGCTCACTAGCACAGACCGAGTAGAACGAGGTCAATCTCATCAATAGGCTTCCGCGATAGAAACACAGCCCGAACGGAGCAAGGGCAATCTCATCACCCGCACTTCGTCGTGCTTGAATTCAACATTCAACATTCCGCCGCAAGCGGCGACCCTCCCGCAATCACGTGATAGACACCCTGCCCAAATCCGTATAAGTAAGCAGGTATGCCGTTACTCAAGCCAAGCCTCAAGCTCTTCGCTCTCGTCATCCTCGCTAATCTTCTTATCGCTGGCCTCTCAGCCAAGTCACCCACAGCCGACATCGACTACGCCGCCTTACTAGGCCAGCACGACATGACCTGGGACCGCACGCCACACCGCTGGGAAGTCGCCCCCTACTCCGGCAACGGCAACATCGGCTTCCTGTTCTACAAACACAAGTCAGACGGCCCCAACGCCATCTCCATTCACCTTGGCCGCCACGATTATTATGACCATCGTCTGCCCGTCGACGGCGACGACCACCTCTGGATTTACCGTGGACGCCTGCCGCTGGGCAGATTCCAAATCACCGCCAAAGGTGAGATCACCTCCACCAATCTCCGCCTCAACCTCCACAAGGCCGAGCTCACCGGCACCATCACCACCGACCAGGGCGAGTTCAGCCTGCACGCGCTCACGCACAGCACCCATGACGCCGTGTATTTTAAAACCAATGCCAGCAATGGTGAATCTATCTCCATCCAATGGCTGCCTGAAGCCCCCTTCTCCTCCTCTCGCGCCACTCTTGATGCTGGTGGCGGCCCCCAGAGCTGGAAAACACTACGGGTAGCACCCTATCCCGTGCCACCGAAAGCCATCTGGGGAGTCGCCGGCCAAGAGCTCGCAGGGCAAGGTCATTCCAAAGCTATCCACTCCTGCAAACAAATCCTCTACCAACACCGTGGCGAAACCACCACCACCTGGAACATCAGCGGAGATCCAAGTGCAGAACAAAGATTGCTCACCTCCGTGCATCACTCCTTCCCAGAAAAAAACAGCCTCGAAGTTGCCACCGCCAACATCCAGAAAGCGCAAGAAGAGCTTTCGGCGAATACCTTCCTACCCAGCCACTACCAATGGTGGCATAACTACTACCCGCAAAGCTTCATCACGCTCAACGACCCAGAAAAAGAAGCCTTCTACTGGATCCAGATGTACAAGCTAGGCTCCGCCATGCGTGAGAACGGTCCCATCCTCGACCTCATGGGGCCGTGGTATCACTACACCTTCTGGCCCATGGTCTGGGGGGATCTTAACGTCCAGCTCCAATACTGGACCCACCTCACCTCCAACCGCCTCTCACTGGGCGAGTCCCTTCCCAACAACATCGACAAATACCGCGCCAACCTACTCAAAAACACCCCCGAACGCTGGCAGGACAGTGCCGCGGTGAGCACCTGCTTCCCCCAGGATATGCGCGGGGACAACGCCGCTAAAAACCCCGACATGCTCGCCTGGCTCATGCACAACTACTGGTTGCACTGCCAGTTCGCCGCCGACGACCAACGCCTGCGTGAGAAGTTCTTCCCCCTGTTACGCCAGGTCATGAACAGCTACCTGCACTGGCTCATTGAGCAAAAAACCCTGCCCAGTGACTGGCTCGCACAAGCGGCCGACGCAGACGCAGACGCAGACGCAGACGCAGACGCAGACGCAGACGCAGACGCAGGGGAAGCGGTCAGAGCGGCCGACGGTGTGACGGCGAAGCCGGCAGGAGCAGGGCAAGCGGTTCTAAACCTACCCAAATCATGGTCCCCTGAATACCCTGGCCCCTGGGATGAGAACTGCAACTTCACCATCGGCCTGCTGCGCTGGACCGCCCAGACACTGGTCGACATCGATACGCAATTCACCCTCAACGACCCGCTCGCCCCCAAGTGGCAACAAATCCTCGACACCCTGACCGATTTCCAAACCGACGAAAACGGCCTGCGCATTGCCAAGAACACCCCCTTTGACAAACCT
>CBFHKM010000071.1:1554-4731 GCA_965656385.1 Oceaniferula sp. | reverse complement strand
ACTACTCCCTCCTGCTGCCCTACTACCCGCTTGCCGTGCTCACGCCGGACACTCCCGAGGGCAAACAGCTCTTGAGAACCTCGCTGGACCACTGGCTCGACGTCACCCTGAAAAGTGGCATTAAGGTCCAGGCAATGCCAGCCACCGGATACACTGCCACTGGTGCCGCGTCCATGTATGCCTGGCTCGGAGACGCGGACAAAGCCTATCACTACCTCGACGGCCTGATCAAACATAAGAACGTTAGCCCCACCACCATGTATGCCGAGGGCAACCCCGTCATCGAGAGCCCACTCTCCTTCTGCACCGCCCTCCACGACATGTTACTCCAAAGCTGGGGCCGAGAGAACAACGTCATCCGCGTGCTCCCCGCCTGCCCCGATGTCTGGCCTGACCTCGCCTTCCACAAGCTCCGTGCTCAGGGCGCCTTCCTCGTTTCTGCCAAGCGTCAAGAGGGCGAGACTCAATTTGTCTACATCGAGAGCCTCGCCGGTAAAGCCTGCAGAGTGATCACGGACATCCCCCACCCTCACATCGCCATCAACGGCGTTCCTGCCAGAGGTGATCAGCTCAGCAAAAATCCTGACGGTTCCATCAACCTGCCCCTCAAAAAAGGCGACCACGCCACCTTGAGCGCCAGGCCCATCTTCGATCTCAGCAAGGCCGAGCTCACCATCAGCCCGATCCCGGTCTCCCCGAACCAGCAGAACCTCTTCGGCTTCAGTAAAAAAACCGAGCGCCTGCCTGGGCATAGCTTTTACAGCCGCTAGTGCGGCTGATGGCCACTCCATAGCCACTCCATGACCGGTTCGAGTTGAGAGTTCGAGTTGAAGTCAAGAAGCTCACGCCAAGCCGCAAGGATCGGCCAGGTAGATGAGTTGCCGCCTGCGACAGCAGTTCAAGTTGAGACCACTTACAGTGGAAGTTTAAGTTGGAAACCAGAAGTCCTGAGCGACCGGCTCACAACCAAGAACCAAGAACAGCCGCAACGCGGCTATCATACACGATACAACGTTCACCATTCTGTGGCGCAGCCGCAGGCGGCCCTTCTACCACTGGAAAAAGCGCGCCGAATACTTTATTTATATTAAATATACGTATTTATTTTGTTTTTGTGTAATTTTTAACTTGCTCTAGATGAATCAGATGGTAAATTAAACGCTAATATAACTACTGCATACGTACGATACGTCTGTGTTCACCCCCTAAAAGGCTCTGCCCACGCCCCCCCTCAAGACGACATACCTAAGTCCACCACATACCTAAATCCACCACATACCTAAACCCCCATCCATAAATCTCCACCAACGACCCACACTGATTCGCCATGAAAACTCCATACACTAAAAAAACCCACACATTTGGAATCTCAGCAGCACTCGCAGCCGCAGCTTTCATGATCGCCAGCTCTGCTCATGCAACCACTTTAACTTGGGATGGCGACACGGACGGCAATTGGGCCGATGGTACCAATTGGGTCAATGGTAGCGCCCCCGTTAATAACGATGACCTGATTTTCAGCGGTACGAGCAACACGGCGACCACGAATGATGTCGGAGTATGGAATGTCACTGGCATCCAGTTCGCCAATACGACGAGCGGGGAGAGCTTTAGCCTCGGCGGTGACTACCTCAATTGGAACGGTACTATTTCCACTGCCGCTGTGGTGGGTGGGGGAAGCATTACGGATACGATATCGCTGCGGCTACGAGCAACCTCTACGACCAGAAACTTTGATCTGGGGACTGATCACCATATCGATGTAACCGGAGAAATTTGGGGTCCCCAGGGCATTCGGAAGCTAGGTGACGGCACGCTCACCCTCTCTGGGGCCAACACCTACTCCGGCACTAGCACCGTCAGTGCGGGCACTCTTAAGGTTCAGAGCCAGACCGCTCTCGGCAGCACGGGCAATGCCACCACTGTTGCCGATGGTGCCACCTTGGAGCTCGCCTACGGCCCAGCAACCAACCCATCTCCTATTGAGGAGAACATCACCCTCAACGGCGCTGGGGTCGGCGGCACGGAAGGAGCACTCAAAATCACTGGCACCGGGAAGGGTAATGAACTCAGCAGTACGGTGACCTTAGGCTCGAATACCACCATCAACACGCAAGCGCGTTTTGATATGGGCGGAACCATCACCGACAACGGTAACGACTATACCCTGACCAAGACTGGATCCAATTATAGCCATTTCATGAACGCAAGTGGTGTAACAGCCGATTACACACACTTGGTGATTGCCGAGGGAGATTTCTGGGCCGGCCCTAACGCCTTGCCCTCGGGCGCAGGTACTTCGGTGACTGTGGCCAATGGCGCTCAGCTCACCACGTGGGGTTCCCAAACGATCGCGAACAGCCCCGATATTACCTTTGAGGGCGGTAGCACGTTCAGAACAGATCGAGCTAATGATACCATGTCCATTAACGGCACCATGACCCTGAATGGAAACGTCACTTTCAGTGGTCCACAGGCGACTCACACGGCAAACATCGATAGCACCATTGGAGGTAGCGGCACACTGTTTAAGACCGGACCAAACACCACGATCCTCTCGGGTGATAATACCCATGCCAAAACCCAGATCGGTTTAACAAACCAAGCCAGCAACGCCGGAACGCTTTCCATCACGCACAACAACGCACTGGGTAGCGGCGGACTGGATTACGGATCAGGAGGCACCCTGGACCTCGGGGTTAGCGGACTCACCGTCGGAAACAAGGTCTTTATTGGAAACCGCACCGACAGCTCCGACTACAAGATCCGCCTCGATCTCGCAGGCAACGCAACCGGCGAACTTACCAACAACATCGAAATCAGAAAAGGAACAGCCAAGACATTCGTCGCGGAGGTCGGTGACGGAGACACCCTGACCTTCAGCGCCTCAACGACTACCGGAGCCGGTGGAGGCGCCGGCCTTACCAAGACAGGGGCAGGCACCCTGCGCCTGACCAATGCAACCAATACATTTTCGGGCAAGTTTTACGTCGATGGAGGAGAGCTTCAAATTGCTGGATCTGGAACGATTAACGACCAGCTCATTGAGGTTGCCAGTGGTGCAACGTTTCGCTGGAGTAGTGGTGCGGCACCGGGCGGCGCCCAGCCATATTATGATGGAGGCATGAGCGGAGACGGCACCTTCATCAAGGATGGGACAAACAGCAATTTGACGGT
>CBFHKM010000071.1:0-1454 GCA_965656385.1 Oceaniferula sp. | reverse complement strand
ATGGCGCTCTCGGTGGAGCCACTACCACCAACTATATAGGCAAGGACGGCGGAACAAACAACGCGACCATGAGCTGGATCGGCGGCATCAATGGCACGGTGACTGAGAGATCCAGCATCGTTGTTCAGGCTGGCACTGGCACCAAGACCTATTTCAAGGGAAATAGCAATGATATCACCGACAACACCGACATCACCCTCAATGGTGACCTCACAGTGAATTCAGCATCAACCGGCACCTTCACCCTCGGTGGCGTCATTAGTGGTAGTGGCGATCTCACCAAGACCAACTCAGGAACGCTGGAACTCACTGGTGACAGCAACTACACCGGCAACACTGCCGTTACTACCGGAACCTTGGCGCTCTCGAGCGCGGACAACAACATTGCCGGCTCTGCCGAGATTGATGTTGCCAGTGGCGCCATTTTGGATGTGTCAGGCATCACCAATGGATTTGCCGTGGCCTCCGGCCAGACGCTCTCCGGCGCAGGTTCTGTGGTGGGTGGGACCACCATTGGAGCTGGAGCCACGCTAAGCCCAGGCAACTCCCCCGGCACGCAGACCTTCGACGACCTCACCTGGACGAATGGAGGCACTTACCTATGGGAAATCAACGCGGACACTGCCAATGGTGGCAACCAAGGCGCTGATCCCGGCTGGGACTGGATTGATGTTACCAACACCTTTGACCTCAGTGGCATCACCACCGGCTTTGATATCGACATCACCTCACTAACTAACCCTGGCAACCTTGCCGGCTTGGCAGACGGCTTCGATAACACAGGCAAAAGCTATCTGGACCCCTACCAGAGCTTCACCATCCTTAGCTTCGGCAGCCTTACCGGCACCTTTGATGACAGCCTTTTCAATCTGAACGACTCTGGCTTCAGCAACTCGAAAGTGGGCTGGAACATTGACCTAGTAGGCACCGACCTCGTCCTCAACGCCGTCTTTGTACCCGAGCCAAGCTCAACGGCACTCCTCGGCCTTGGAGGCCTTGCCCTCATGCTGCGCCGCAAGCGCAGCTAATGAGCGATGCAAGATGAGCCGCATAGAGGCTCCCTAGTTCAACTTTTAAAACCCTGCCGTGAACCACGGCAGGGTTTTTTGCACATTTACACTTTCCGTTTTTACTCATATATTACCACACTGTAGTATTTATTAACCATAGACTGACTGCCACCACAGTCGCTTGTCAGAGACCAAGCAAGTGTCGAAGCAAGTGTCGAAGCAAATGTCAGCCAGACTCACTTAAGCCCTGACTCACTCAATGATTACCATCCGCAGCAAGTCATCCCTTGGGTTCATACTTATCTCGCTATGTTGGGCTTCTCCACTGTTGGCACAGCAAGAACAGTCTGGAGCAAATGCGCCGGGAGAAGATCAAGTTTCCGCTCTGGTGGAGCGACTCGGAGATGAGGATTTCACCACTCGCAAGCAGGCCTTTCAGGATCT
>CBFHKM010000070.1:8126-9949 GCA_965656385.1 Oceaniferula sp. | reverse complement strand
AGGTTTTTTGCGGAAGGGTAGTCGGCAATGTCATTTACCTTCACAGGAAAGCGCTGGTAGGGATTGAGCTTCGTGCTTGCATACCCTGAGGCGGTATCGCTCAGCCCTGTTAGTTTATCTTCGCTAGCAAATGAGTATAGCTGGAGTGGAGTCTTTGTCGGGATGATGGTCATAAGCGTGGTATGAGCTTTAAGTTTGCCACCTATATTTAGGATTTTCGTGGAGGCTTCGGCAATCCACTTTCCATTTTTGATCTCCCCATAATAGACAATGCCATCGATGGGTGATGTCATTGACATCATTGACCTGTCTGATTTTAGCTTAGCAAGTTTATCTTTGTTATCCTGAAGATCTATGGAAGCTTTCTTGGCCATTTGCTCTTTAATTTGAAGCTCTCTGGGCAGCTTTTGTTTTGCTTCGGCATTGGTAAGACGGGCATCTTCTGCGGCCCGCTTTTTGGAGTCGAGCTTGCGGGGGATGTCGGTATTGAGTGTCTGCTCCGCATTCATGCGTGAGGTCTTGAGGGCAAACTGAGCACGATCTACATAGTAACGAGCACGTTTGAGTATCATCTCCTCAGTTTCCTCGGTTTTGTCATCTTCGCTGTACATTTTGAGGAGTTGTTCGAGCTCCTCTTGTTGTGAAGAGAGGTAAAATTCGGAGCTTAATACACTGCGTTTAGCTGTATCAACTTCGAGTGGATGATGTGTTTCTGTGTAGTGTGCTAGGTTTTCGCTAGCTTCACGCTCAAGACGCTCAAATTTGGAAAGACTGCGGGGGGTTGTAATTTTTAGTTGCTCGAGTTGGTGTTGTGTTTGGGCAAGATTGAGTGTGTCTGTGGTAATTGACCTCTCTAGTGTAGAGATTTGTTCATCTAGAGCACGAGTATCGCAGACGATGAGGAGATCGCCTTTTTTCACCTTATCACCGTGTTTGGCCAGTGAGGTAATTGTGTAGTCGTGCCACTCCTCTGGGCTAATGCGCAAGGCTTCGAATTTTGATGGCAAGAAAACAGCCTGCAAAGCGGTCTCAATATGGAATGCCTCGGCAGTGACCGTATGTTCATCTGCATGAGCAGCGTAAATGCCAATAAGAGTGATGATGGAGAGTATATAGCGCATGATGATAGTCTGATGAGAGGATTGGTATTCGAGTGGCACATACGGTCTGTGCAGCAGATAGTTTTAATACGACTTCTTCCGCGCTAGCCATATGGTGTGGGTGCGGCGTTTGTTGCCTTTGTGGGCAGCCGCTACGGTGTTCTCGCTTACATCAAAGCCAGCTTTGCGGAGCAATTTTGTGAATGCCTTGTCCGTGCGTGCCGACCATACGGCCAAAATGCCACCACCTTTGAGGGCTTGCTGGATTTCACGCAGGCCATTGAGTGAGTAGATGGAATCATTTTTTTTGCCATGGAAGGCAGAAGGTCCATTATCAACATCCAGTAATATCGCATGGTATTCGCCGCTAGCTTGCCTGATTAGTTTTTGAACAGGCTGTATTTTTATAGTAATGCGCTCGTCATCCAGTAGCCCCGGGTTGAGGCTGGAAAGGTGTGTCCGATTCCATGTTTCGATATCAGCGGTCAATTCTGATACAATGAATTGAGCTTTCTTGCCGGGTAAGGCTTTAGTTGCTGCTGCGAGGGTGAAGCCCATGCCGAGACCGCCAACGAGTATGCGAGGCTGATTGACTGGTCGAAATGGTGAGCAGGCAAGCTCTGCTAGTGTTTCTTCTGAACCATGCGAAAAAGAGGTCATTAATTGTTCTCCGTGAGAACAAATCATAAAGGTGCCATCGTGTTCGATTAATTCGAGTGGCTC
>CBFHKM010000070.1:0-8027 GCA_965656385.1 Oceaniferula sp. | reverse complement strand
CCCCTCGGGGGTTTTGCACTCTGCGAGTTTAAGGTAAGGTTTCATGATTTATTGGCGAGCTAGTGTGATCAATGATGCTGAAAGTGATGTATGTCAGAGCTCAGGGAGGCTTAACAATAACCAAATGCTAAAATTAAGCAGTTGAAAATCAACCCTATTTCAGTCAGCGTATTGGCATGAAAAAAATCTGTTCGTCACTTCTATTATTGGTCTCATTACTCTCTCTGAGCTCATGCAACACATTCATTGGTTTGGGACGTGATATCGAAAGGCTGGGAGAGGGAATGCAGAACAAGGCAGATGGCAAAACTTGGTCTGGCAATCAGGGCCAAGCGCAAGCCAATTCGCCTTATTGAATGCTGCTGTGCTAGCAAGTTAGAGGTGGCTGCGAAGCAATTAGTTGCTTGGGGTGACGCGGGGGATTATCACTGGGAAGGTTGAGTTTGCTCTGAAGATTCGTAGCTCTGTTTCTTGTTTTGCCGCAGAGGCAATCAAGCGCAACAAGAAGTCGTCGCTTCGATCGACTAAGTTGTTGTTGATGGCCAAAACTTGATCTCCTATTGCTAACTTACCCGCTAGCGGACTGGTTTGACTGATTTTTGATACGATAACATTGCCTGCTCCTCTTGATCTTTCGGCAGGGCTGGTGTCACGCACATACAAACCAATAGCCTCGAGAATCGCTTGGGGATCTGAGTTAAGCTCAGATTCTGATCGTTCTTTTTCCAAATTAATATCGTCTTTTTTGTAATCAGCGGCTTTGCCAATAACTGCACGTAAAGAGCTTTTGGCACCTTGACGCCAGATTTCGAGCGTAACTTCCTCACTGATGGTGCTGCGCTGAATCAGTCCGATGAGCTGGCTCATGCTTTGAACAGCGGTGCCTTGGTAGCTGATAATGATATCATCGATTTTGAGTCCAGCTATGGTGGCAGGAGAGTCTGGTGCAAGTCCCATAACAGAGACTCCTCCTGGTGTTTGATATCCGTATTTTTCACGTGAGTATGGATCTAGATCTCTCAATGCCATACCCAGAAATCCGCGGCTGGGACGTCCTTTAGCCAATATGGATTGCAGTGTTTTAAATGCGTCATTGGAGGGAATAGCAAATCCAATACCTTGGAAGCCGGGGTTTTTTTTATCACTAGAATAAATTCGGGAGTTTATTCCGATGATTTCTCCGCTGACGTTTACCAATGGCCCACCCGAATTACCCGGATTGATGGGGGCAGATGTTTGTAAGAGGTCAACCTGTATGTCTGAAATAGGTCGTTTTTTGGCTGAGATTTTTCCATCTGTGACCGACGTGCCTATACCAAATGGGTTGCCGATAGCGAATACAGCATGACCAACTTCTATTTTTGATGAGTCTCCGAATTTCAGCGCTTGAAATGGGCCACTGTTATCTATTTTGAGTACGGCAATGTCTACGGTCTCATCGGTGCCGATGACAGTAGCGCTGTGAACGGTGCCATCATGCAAGGTGAGGCGTATGCGTGGATTACCCTGAATCACGTGTTGGTTGGTAAGGACGTGACCTTCCTCGGTTACGATGACCCCAGAGCCTTGACCTTGAAAGGTGCGCGGTTGAATCCAGGTGCGTCCGTAGAAATCTCGAAATCGCTCTCTCCGTATACCTGAGGTATCAATGCTGACCACTGATGGCACAACGGCTTCGACCAGTGCGGCACTCTCTCGATTAATGGCGGAGAGTATTTGCACTTTTTCTGAAGCGATCACAGGCGCTAAACGGAGTGTAAATTTCCCATTTTCATCTGTATTTCCCACGGTGCCGCCAGACAGAATGCCAATGAGGCTATCTCCGTTTTGGATTTTGCGGGTAACGAAAACTGCTAAGAAAGCGCATACGAAAACAGCTAGCAGGATCAGGAATCGTCGAAATCCGTTGTTCATCTGGGTCAATCAGTAAAGGGTTGTGTACCACGCTAAGTGCGAAGTATTGAAACAATATTCATTGAGACGGTAATGAATGCAATGGGAAAAAGAGCCCGGCTTATTCCTGCCTGCTTTCCTCGTATCCACTGTGCCGGATAAACATCACAAACAATTTTCTTGGTTCTGATTGAACCCATTAAAGATTGTTTGCGATCTGAGCTTAAGAATCCTTGTCGATTTGATCAATTGCCATGAGGCGTTCGATCAGAGAAACTCCGTTGCGCTGCATTTCTTCCAATAGCTTTTCTGCTTTCTGCTTTATTGCATCATTGTTGCCGCGTTTCGCAATCCGCTCTTTTAGAGAGGCTAGTTTGTCGAGGTCACTTGTCAGATCGATTGCATCCTTGAACAGCTCTTGATCGTCTCGGTCGACGATGGGTTCCAGCTTGTCGAGCTTTGCTCGCAACTCATCGTGGCTGTTTTTCAGACTCTGGATTTTATCTTTGCCTGACTGATTTTCGAGTGCACTATTGAGATCTTCGGCGAGAGGTTGTAGCACCAGACGAAACGTTGTTTTGTTTAGATTGGTAGGTCTGTTGCCACTGCCTTGTAGCAGTAGCGTCTTGGCAGATAGATGCAATGGGTTGAGTGCTAGGGTTTCTTCTAGTTTGCCGCGTATGGCATGATCTGCAGCCAGTTGAGCAACGTTTTTGTTCATTCCTAACTTTTGTATCGCACTGAAAATGTCACCAGCTTGTTGAAATTTCTCGTTACTTTTTATAACTGCAGCTTCGAGTGCTTCTTCGATATTTGATACTGAGAAAACTTCCCAGCGGGTGAAGAAATGGGGCTCTTTGAATACGAGAAGCTGCTTCATGATCTCAAGGCTTTGAGTTGAAACGATAAGTCTACCCCCATCAGGGCTGTTCCTTAAGTTACCTAGTGAATTCCAGAAATTTTCTGGTTCGACGACCTTGCCCTTGTCGTCGATGTCAGCCAAAATGCATAGGTCATCTCTTAACGGTCGATTAGCCAGCGAGGCATTGAGCATTAACGCTAAAGGAGCGGTCAATGAGAATGACTGCTTTCTATTGAAGCTTCCATTGGTAAATTTTACTAACCCCTGAGAGCTTGGAACAATTGAATACTTGTTTGTTAATATTTTTATCAGCTTAGAATTCATCTCTGGATCTTGAGTGTTTGTGTAAGCTAGTTTGATAAATGGTGTATTGTTCTTTTTTGAATCTGATGGTCTGAGGGAGAGGCTTATACGTGCCAATTGCACGACGATTGGATCTTCCTTGGCTGTTGCTTCATCATCAAAGACCGCAATTAAATCACTGTCTTCATTTTTAATATTAATGGGGAGGAGGATAGATTGTGTTGTGAGGTGAAACTGTGATTTGGCTTTTTGCGATAGATCCGGTTTCTTGGGTGATGCAAGCGTGGGTTTTTTAACCTGTGTGTGTGGAGTAGGCTTTGTAGCTGGTGAGACCTGTTTTGGGGCAGGCACTTCTTCAGTAGCTCGGTAAGCAGCGATTGAGGGAAGGATGTCTTTCCAATCGGCTGTGTCTTCAGCTTCATTGGTTTTTGGCTGCATGGTTTTGCAGGCATCTTTTATCAGGCGTGCCAATTGATTGGCTTGCGCCCCAGCGCGTGGCTGAGAAAGCAGACTCTGTGTTTCCTTCGCTTCCTTGAGGCATTGTGTGATCAGGTGTTGAGGTGTGGCAGGTGGTGCTTTGCCCGCAGATAAAGCTTTACTGATCTCGTATGGACGTTTGTTTTTGGGGTCGAGCTGCATGGCGAGCATGAGCAGCCTAGCACTTGCAAGTTGGTTAGCTGGCGAGGCATCGTGCTTTCTCTGGGCAATGATGGCTAGTGATTTCCCGAGTTGTTGGCTGCGGTGCTGTGGAAGAGGGATCTCCTCGAGTTGAAATAACTCAGTGGTATGGTCAGGCTCTATGTAGGAAGCTGCATGAGTACTACCAATTAGCAATGTGATCACCGTGGTAGCTAGCATGGCTAGTGCACATCTGCCTGTATGTAAACATGCGGTCGGAGTCCGAAATAAGCAGATGGATTTGATAAGCATGAAAAGAAAATAACGCTATACCTACATAGTCTGTGATCTAGTTATATCAAGGGCGAATCGCTGATTTGAGGCTGGCAGTCGCTACAAAGATTATTTTATGCGTGATGTCTCGGCTCGGCTGTGGTTTGGATAGAGCATGACATTGTCTGCTGCCCCACTGATTGATTATCTACGTGAGCTTGAGGGGCGTGGGCAGAAGTATGTGAATGTAGACGATGAGGCTCGAAAGATCTTACGGGAGTTTTACATGCGTGCTCGAACTGGAACAGGAAGCTCTGTCCAGCAAACTCAAAGTAAGGACGAGGTTGCTCAGGTTGATGCGTCTCCCACTGTCAAAGTCAGCAACAAGCCAGCTGCCAACTTTGCTGATGTTAAGCAGGCTCAAGACAAGCAAGCTGGTGAATTAGTAACCAGTGGATCTTCCAAAAAAGAGCAAATAGCCTCCCTGAAGCGGCAGGTTGTAAAGTGGCCAGCGGTATCTGCACTTACGGATTTACGCAAAACAATGGTTTTCTCTGTAGGTAATCCTGACGCTGATATTATGTTAATTGGGGAAGCTCCAGGATATGATGAAGAGCGTCTTGCGGAGCCTTTTGTTGGCAAAGCAGGTCAAAAGCTAGATGGGATTTTGAAGGCAATGGGCGTAGACAGGAAAAATGCTTACATCACTAATATTGTGAAATACCGCCCTGCGATGCCTAATCAAACCACAAATAATAGGCAGCCAACGGGCTTGGAGTTGGAAGCTTTCTTGCCCTTTATCCGCAAAGAAATTGAGGTGGTAGCACCCAAGGTTATCATCGCTTTGGGTGTCACCTCTGCGCAGACCTTGCTAGCAAGTAATGAATCGGTGGCTAGCTTGCGCGGTAAATTTCATCAATTTAACGCTATACCTCTTCGGGTAAGTTTCCATCCCTCTTACATTCTCCAGAATGAAGCGACTTCTGAGAAACGCAAGCTCTGGGAGGATATGCTGGCGGTCATGGATTTGCTCAAGATGCCGGTGAGTGAGAAGCAGCGAGGGTTTTTCACCTAGGAGGGACAATCCGAACTTGCATTGAGCATGGATATGCATTCAGTTCGTGACATGCAAACAAGCCATCCTTTTCTCGCAGAAGATTACCATATCCGGTGGTCCACGCTAACACCTGATCATGTCGAGGCAGACATCGACAAGGGTCTGGAAATCGCCGAGGCCAATTTGGAGAAGATCCGTAAGCTGGATCTTGCCGGGGTCAGCTATGAGAACACCTTCGGAGCACTTGAGGTGGCATCGGAGGATCTTGATCGCGCCTGGAGCCGACTCAATCATCTCGATATGGTATGCAATCATGAAGAGCAGCGTGAAGCGCTCAATGCTGCGCTGCCGAGGGTGACCGCATTTTACGCCTCAATTCCCTTGGACGACGCCATTTGGGAGAGGTTGAAGGCGTTTGCTGACTCTGCTGCCACCAAGGATCTTGATGCAACCCGCAAGCGATTTGTCGATGAACAATGCGCCAGCTTTATCCAGTCCGGGGCTGACTTGCCGGCTGATCAAAAGGCCCGTATGGCTGAGCTCGAGTCCCGGCTTTCCGAGATCACCCAGAAGTTCAGTGAAAATGTCTTGGACTCGACCAATGCCTGGGAGCTGGTTATTGAGGACGAGTCCCGGCTTGCGGGTCTGCCTGAGTCAGCCAAGGCGGCAGCAGCGGCTGACGCAGAGGCCAAAGGACACGAGGGTAAGTGGCGTTTTACCCTGCAATACCCATCGATGGGACCAGTGCTGCAATACGCTGACGACGATGATTTGCGTCGGGAAATCTGGGAGGCGAATGGCACGATCGGCCGTGTTGGGGATTTTGATAACACTGCGCTTATTTGGGAGATTCTGGAACTGCGCCAAGAGAAGGCTGATCTGCTTGGCTACCCAAACTTTGCCGACCTGATCCTGGCGCGGCGTATGGCATGCAATGGTCAGGTAGCACTCAAATTCACTGAAGGTCTTCACGACCGGATTGCCGATGCTTTTCTGAACGATGCCGAGGAGCTGCAGTCATGGAAGGCTGAGCAGACCGGGACGCAGCCAGGGCCGATGCAGCCATGGGAGGTGAGTTACTGGGCGGAGAAGCGCCGCAAGGCTGAGTATGATTACGATGAGGAGGAATTGCGGCCCTATTTCCCGTTGCCCAGTGTGATGCAGGGCATGTTTGGCATTGTCAGCAAGCTCTACAACATCCGTATCGAGCAACGCGATACTGGTGAAGACATTGAAGTTTGGCATCCGGAGTGTTGTTTTTATGATCTCTTCGACAACGCGACCGGCGAGTTGCTAGGTTCCTTTTACGCGGACTGGCATCCACGTGAAAGCAAGCGAGGTGGGGCGTGGATGAATTACTTCGAGACCGGCATGCCGCCCGTCAATGGAGAACCACGAGAGCCGCATCTCGGTCTGATGGTGGGTAATATGACCAAGCCGATCGGTGACAAACCGGCACTGATGGACCATCGCGAAGTGGAGACTATCTTCCATGAGTTTGGGCATCTCTTGCACCATCTACTCTCCGAGGTAACGGTGAAGTCGCTTTCCGGAACCAATGTGCCTTGGGACTTTGTCGAGCTGCCCTCTCAGATCATGGAAAATTTCTGCTGGGATCGTGAGAGCCTCGATCTGTTTGCCCGTCACTATGAAACCGGTGAAAATATTCCAGAGGAACTCTATCAAAAAATGCTAGCGGTGAGAAATTACATGAGTGCGACAACATTCATGCGCCAGCTCTCACAGGGCAAGCTGGATCTGGAGCTGCACACGAATCTAGGACGGTATCGTGGCAGGGATCTGGACGAGGTTGATCGCGAAATTCTCGCTGCCTACAAGGCAAAGCTGGCGACTCAGGGGCCGACCGTGGCCCGGAGCTTCAGTCACCTGTTCTCCTCGCCTACCGGTTATGCTGCAGCTTATTACTCCTACAAATGGGCCGAGGTGTTAGACGCGGATGCCTTCACTCGTTTTCAAGCAGAAGGCATTCTCAATCCCGAGACCGGTGCAGCATTTCGTGAGAGTATTTTGAGTAAAGGAAACTCCGCGCCCGCTGATGAGCTCTACCACAATTTCATGGGGCGTGCCCCAGACCAGACCGCATTGCTCGAGCGCTCAGGACTGGCATAGTGCTCGTTAGTCCTCGGTGAGCTTGGAGCCCCACCAGTTTTTGTTGGGTACGTAGTTCGCGTCCAGATAGCGGGCGTGGGTTTTTTCAAGCTGGGCTTTACGCTTCTTGATTTGGGTCTCTTGGTATTTTTTCTTAGCTACTGGGTTGTAACGCCTGTCCTGCTTGGGGATCAAGGCCCCCGTTTCCTTGAGCCAGGTGTCGAGCTCCTTGCGCAAACTTTGGGTGAGCTCCGGCTTCTTGGTCGAGAGATCGTTTTGTTCACCGGTGTCGGCACTGAGTTGGTAGAGTTCGTTGCGTCCGTCCTCGTAATAGTAGATGAGTTTCCAGTCGCCCTTGCGGATGATGGCGGAAGGTTCGCCTCCCTGGTTGCCGTAATGGGGGTAGTGCCAGAACAGGGCGCGCTCGGCGATTTTGTTGCCTTTAAAAAGAGGCACCAAGCTGAGGCCATCAATATGTTGTTCCGGCATCGCGGGCAGGCCTGCCAGCTCAAGCATAGTGGGAAAGAAGTCAGTGCCAGTTACCGGGATAGCGGAGGTGGACTTGGCCTGAGTCAACCCTGGGACTTTGATGTAGTATGGCTGTTTGATGCCCCCCTCCCATTGGCGTCCCTTGCCCCCGCGCAGAGGCAGACAGGAGGTAGCATAGGCGTCTCCTGAGGAAACCCCGCCGTTGTCCGAGGTGAAAATCACCACGGTGTTTTCCGCGAGGCCAAGCTCATCGAGGGTTTTGAGCACAATGCCCACGGCATCGTCCATGGATTCCATCATGCCGGCATAGATCGGGCAATCCTGCACCTGACGTACAGGCAAGGTGCGATCCATTTGGAAACGCTCCCCCTGGTGAGGGGTTTGCTGTGCCTTATCACGGTATTTTTTCCACAGCGCTGGGGT
>CBFHKM010000069.1:0-10364 GCA_965656385.1 Oceaniferula sp. | reverse complement strand
CACTGATGACTCCACTCAGGGTCTGATCTGCGGTGCTGTTCTGCTTGAAGGTGCCACTGTTGGCGATCGCTCCGGCATAGGTGCCGCTTCCGAGTGAACCGGCACCACTGATCTCGAGAGTACCGCCGCTAATGGTCGTATTTCCAGTGTAGGTGTTGGCTCCAGACAACACCTGGCTTCCAATCCCCTGCTTTGTGAGCGAAAAGGTGCTACCATGATCGGCATTTCCAATCACCCCAGAAAACGAACCACTGCCATCATCCACACCTAAACTGAGACCACCACCGATACTGACTGAGCCGGCACCATTGAGGGCATCCACAACGATAGCTGTAGCAGCTCCGTAAAAGGTGGCACCGCTATCAACTTGTAAGGCTGAAAGGTTGTTACTCCAATTTCCAGCCACATTTGCGCCAAAGGTAAAGATGCCAGATTCAACATGAAAGAGAGCACCGCTGTCCATTGCTACTACAGAGACTCCACCAAAGCTCTTCAACTCCTGGCTTCCTGTCTTTTTGAATGTTCCTCCACCACTGAGATTCACCTTGTTGATGTTATATATTTCATCTCCGTTTTGCTCAAACTCCAAGGTAGCGCCACTGGCCACGTTGTAGTTATAAATCACCTCCGTGCCCTCCTCATTTGGCGCCTGGCGAATACCATTGCCTGACGCGCTGTTTATCATGCGAAGTGTGCCGGCATTTACCGTGGTGTCACCGGCGTAGGTATTACTTCCAGTGAGTGTGAGCGTGCCAGAGTTGTCCTTAACCAGTGAGCCTGTGCCACTGATGACTCCGCTCAGGGTCTGATCCACCGTGCTGTTTTGTTTGAAGATGCCACTGTTGGCTATCGCTCCGGCGTAGGTGCCACTTCCGAGTGAACCGGCACCACTAATCTCTAAGGTGCCGCCACTGATAGTGGTGTCTCCGCTGTAGGTGTTAGCTCCTGAGAGTGTCTGAGTGCCACTTCCCTCTTTGGTGAGATTGTAAGTATCAGTACTGCCCAGAGTAGAATCTGCGATCACTCCCGAAAATGTACCACCACCATTGTCTGCACCGACTGTTAGTCCTCCATTGATCAACACGCTACCGGCACCGTCGAGCGCGTTACCCCTGATAGCTCCTCCAGTGCCATCCAAAGTTGCCCCACCATCAACCTGTAGGTCAGATAGGTTACCACTCCAATCGGCCGCATTGTTGTTGCCTCCGACAGTAAAGATGCCAGCATTGACATGGAAGAGAGCTCCACTGGACATATTGATAGTAGAGTCTGAGAAAGCTCTCAGCTCAGCGTCTCCAGCTTTTTTGAATGTGCCAGCTCCGCTCAGGTTAAACTTCTTGATCGTTTTTGTTCCATCCTCTGCACCATTCACAAGACTACGGCTAAATTCCAGGGTCGCGCCGTTGTCGACAACGTAGGACTGCTGGACCGTAGCAGCATAAATTGCATCTCCCGCCGAGCTATTGACCATCCTCAAGGTTCCAGCATTGACCGTGGTGACACCGATGTAAGTGTTCGAACCAGTCAGCTCCATGGTGCTGGTACCTTGTTTCGTCAAGCCACCCGTGCCACTGATATTTCCAGAGAATCCGCTATTGGTGGCATCGCCGGTCGTCAGGATAGCGTTCAAAGTTACGTTACCCGCTCCACTTATACGACCAATGGTCTCATTGTTATCAACTTCAAAGGTGCCTCCAGAATTGATGGTTACTGCGCCAGCATCACCAATAGCTGATCCTCCCTGAGCTTCTAGAATGCCACCATCGATGGTAGTAGCCCCCGTATAGTTGTTAGATCCAGTAAGGGTGACCTTGCCGGTGTTATCCTTGATGAGTGAGCCTGTGCCGCTGATGGTGCCACTAAAAGTCTGGGTTGAGCTACTGTTTTGTTTGAAGACACCAGTGTTGCCACCGCTACCAAGATTGATATCTCCCGAGAAGCTTCCGCTACCAAGTTTTCCTGATCCTATGACTTCGACAGCACCTCCGTTGAGTATAATGTTTCCCTGGTAAGTGTTATTCCCTGAAAGCGAGACAGTACCAGTAAAATCGGAGGTTGACTCAATTGTCATCGTCGATGGATCTTTACCGCTTTTTACCTTTATCTTACCCGCCAAAGTGACATCACTAACATTGCCGTCAATGAAGAGAGTAAGACCATTACCCTTGAATTCGATATCATCATTGAGTTGGCCACTATCCTTCCAACCACTGAGATTCTTGTCCCCTTTTTCGACTTTTTTGGTTCCAGCAGAAATTTTAGATGGCAGAGTGATAGCTGTTAGAGCCAACGCTAAGCACCACAAAAATTTCGCTGCCAGTGCATTGTGCACGGAGCGTGTGTGTGGTTGTTGGGCGGCAAATAGTTGCTTGGGCCTGTGTTGATGTTGATTCACTTCGGGTGAAATCAGGGCTCTTCATGAGGCCTCACTCACTTAGGCCAATTTTTCGCTATTTCAGCCGGATTTCGACCATAATGTGGGCCAATACGTCAAAATAGTGCGCCTATCTGCGCAACTTTTGCTGGGCACAGGATGATGTGACAGCCAACATCTTACACGACATCGCTGTGCTAGCTGAGGCAACTGAGACAACTAAAACGCTCAGTTGGCGCTAAAACCAATGGCCCGGAAGGCGGTGCCACCAGGTTTCATTCGACCTTTGCCCCCGTTGGGGTTCGGCAGAATTTCGAGCTCGAGGATGTGCTCGCCGTTCTCAAGCTCGTTGTAGAACATGACGGTCATCGGGTAATAAAAACCACTGTACTTATTTAAAGTGTCGATTTCCTTGGTCTCTTTGCCATCCACGCTGACTTTGATAATCGCGGTGTCAGGCCCAGCAAGCATGTAGGCACCAATAGCCGTACCGGTGAACTTGACTGTGAGTTTGGCACCCGCCTTGGTGCTGTAAATCATCGGGATGTTTTTAAAACGCCCGCGGACCTTGCCCTTGCCCGCTTTGGACCAATCCGGAGCACCTTTGTGCCAGTGCTCATCGGTCTGGATCTCAGAGAAAGGCAACAAGCGTCCTCGACTGTAGCTTTTAGCATCCAGCAGTGGCAAGGCTGGATGATCCTTAGCCACAGCATCGGCGCCATCCGCGGCCAAAGGCTTGGCCCATTCTTTCCGTAATGCATTGGCAATCATAGTTGCACACATGGTGTTGCCGAAGTCATTCGGGTGCACACCTCCGAATTTCTTCCAGTCCATCTTGCCAGCAGTGATCAGATCAGCCAGCTCCTGCGCCAAATGATTGACTGAGATGCCGTGGTGCTCTGCCACCTTGCTGTGGGCCGCCACGGAGTCCGTCGTTTCGCCTTGTTGCAGTTTTTTAAGGATGTTCTCATTCACAAACATAGTGATGACAATATCAACCTTGGGGTTGTGCTTGCGCGCTTGGGCAATAATGCCCTCCATGCCGCGCAGGGCGTCGTTGTAGGCCTGGTCGGAATCCTGGTCATCATTGACGGCGAACTCAACAAAGAGCATGTCCAGCGGCCCCTTACTGAGGACGTCGCGCTCGAGGCGGAACGCGCCAGTGTCCGAGCAGGTCGAGCTGATACCGGCATCGGTGAAGTTGAACTCGGTTTCTGGAAAACGCTCCTTGAGCATCTGACACACCATGGGGCGGTAGCCGTTCATCTCGGTAATGGAGCCACCAATGAAGGCGACATGGCCGCGCTTGTTTTGCTCAAATTGAATGCGGCTGTTGTTGTAGTCCCCACGCAGGACGAAGTTCTTATCACCGACGATCTGCTCCGCCGGGACTTTGCTGACACTCTGGTCATTACGCTGGATGAAATCCACAATCGGCTGCGGGTCTTTCAAGCAGTGCGGGTGGTGGCCGACATCTTTCTTGTGGATCACCTCAAAGACACCACCAAGCTTTCTGTAGCGAGCTTGGGCAATGGCGGTGTTCTCCGCTACTGGTACGACCTTATCGATATCCCCCACCACGTGGATGATCGGGACCCCCGCCTTGGCGAGTGGTGCCAGATTATCAATCGGGTTGCCCTTGTAGGCAAGCGCCTCTGCCTCAGTCATGCCATAGGCCTTGAGACAGGCTTTCCAGGCACCAGCATCTCCTTTGCTTACTCCTATACCCACTGCCTTGCCCCCCGGCCAGCTCTTAAAATCCATCACGGGGGCGTCCCCGTAGATCGCTGCCACCTTGTCAGGATTTGCCGCCGCCCAGTTGTAGATGATCAAGCCACCACGGGACATTCCCTCTAGCACCACACAGTCGGCAAACAAGTGCTCAAAGCGCAGGTAGTCGTAACACTCGTTCCAGCGTTTGACCGCCTCGGGGCTGCCAAAGAGATTGCCGACATTGCAATAGACGATATGGTAACCTCGCTCGAGCATCGCGAGGTCAAACTGAGGCTCATGCCCCCAGAAGCGTGCCCGCCAGACCCAGGGTTTGCCGTCGGCGATTTTTTTTGGAATCACTACCTTGCACGCAACATCACCCAACTTAAAGTCAATGAGCTCATAACCATGAAAGGTGGATTTTTTACCTGACCATGCAGAGTTGTTCATGCTTATTTTACTTTTATTATTAGCTCGGTTTTTTTTACCGTGATGATCCGCCATTACAGAACCAGTGAGCAAGGTTCCGCCAAGTATAAAAGAGAGAATTTTCTTAGAGCAGTTCATAATCATGGTAGGAGTGTGATTAGTGTATTAATATTACTGATGCCATCTTTTACTGACTGCATGGACCCAATGGCGGGCGATAAGCTCGTGACCTGCAGGTAGTGGGTGAATGCCATCCCAGATAAAGTATTCCGGTGCTGAGGCTTTGGCTGCCTTGTCAAAGATGTCCTGAGTTTTGATGTGCACGGCATCATAGTCTTTAGCGAGCTTGGCAACGACCACACGCAATTCATCCGTGAGTGCCCGTCGGACCGAATAGGCTTTCTGGTTTTTTAGCCCGCCCGTCGGCAAGACGAAGGGGTCGAGAAGGACCAGACGCAGCTCTGGATTGGCCTTACGACTAGCATCGAGGATGAAGCGGTAATCAGCCTCAAAAGCGGCGGGTGTGATCTTATCTTTTGGCTTCCTCAGGCCCTGACCGATGTCGTTGGTGCCGATGAGTATGCTGAGCAAGTCAGGCTTCATGTCCACAGCATCCTTTTGCCAGCGTTTGCGTAGCTGCCAGACTGCGTTGCCACTCTTGCCACGGTTGTAGATATCCAGCTTGGCATCCGGCATCTCAACCCCGAGCCGGCCAGCCAGCAGAAAGACGTAGCTGTGCCCAAGGTAATGATTGCGGTCGCTTTCGTTGCGCCCCCAGTTCATGTCGGTGATCGAGTCCCCCTGGAAAACCAGACGGCTACCGGGCTTGAAGTGCGGCAAGTGATAGCCGTAGCCATCCACCGCACAGGCAGCAGAGGTGCTTGGTTTTTGCTCCTTGGATGCTGTGGCGGCTCGACTTGTTAGCGCAGCTGCACTTGCGGCACCCGCAGTGAGGGCACCGGCTTTGAGGAAGGATCTTCTGTTGGGCATGAGGGTTTAAAATTTGAAATTTGAAATTCGGAACGGGGTTCCCTACTAGCTTAGAACAGTGGCTCAGTCGGGAAGCGGTTGAGAGCGGGGTGCTTGGATTCTGGAACCGCGGACAGGCTGCGAATCTCATGCCTTAGCTCACGGATCCCGGTGGCGAGGGCTTCATCAGAACTGCCCATATTCGATAGCAACCTAATCGCACTGGCAAGGGCTTTGTCGAGATTGGGGGTAATGGCAATCAACTGCTTTGCCTTGGCTGACTCCCGCGCCTGGTAGCCGAGCTTTACCAGAGCATGGAACCCCGGGCGCCAGGCGTAGCCGTTTTTGAGTAGTGAGCTGTTTTGCTTGTGGTCTTTTTCTATGACCGAGACCATGGGCTCGGAAGGAATCCAGAAGTTCTTTTCATCACGCAGGACGATGACCGCGTGGGTCGCCCCCGGAGGCATGATAGCCTCTGCTCTACCTTCGCCGACTTCGGCTTTCATTTGGAACCATTCCTCACGGTTGCCCCCGGTGGAATCAAAGGGCTTGGGATTGAGGGTGTAGAAGAGGGTTGCCTCGGAGACTTTATTTTTCCCCGGACCGGCTTCAAAGCTAACAGACACCTTGTCCTGCTCGGAGCTGATGCCAGTGACTTTGGCAATGGCCGCCAATTCCTCATCGGTCACATCAGCTCCGGCCGGGTTTCGGTAGGGCTCGGGTGCCTTGTGGCTTTTCAGATAAGCGAGCATTTCCGTCTTCATGGACGCATATACCTCGGAGTACTCAGCACTGACGTCGTTCTCCTCGCTGAGGTCCTTGGGGGCTCCAGCTTCGTCGTAGATCTGATACAGCTCAAGACTTGGCTTGTGGTTGCCTCCTCCTTTGATGCCATAGTTTTTGACCATCTTCCATGGGCCTTTGCGCATGGCAACGCTCATCTGACTGTTCATAGGGAAGTGCCAGAAGATGGCTTTGCGCTCGCTGCCGTCTGGCTGGGTGGTGGCTTTCTCTGCACCGTGCAGGTGGTCATAGATATTGCAGCCGTCCAGCTCAAGGGAGGGGTCATCTTTGGCTCTGGCGATTTGCATGAAGGTGGGGAAGAGGTCGACCAAGGAGATGGGCGTGTGGCAGACGGTTCCGGCTGGAACTCTCGGCCCCAGAACGAGGAAGGGAACGCGCACCCCGCCCTCGTAGGTGTTTTGCTTGCCGCCTTGCAAGGGGGTGTTGTCGGTGTATGGGAGCACGCCGCCGTTGTCAGAGTCGAGGATGACGTAGGTGTTCTCGATAAGCTTGTGACCAGGGTTACGGGGATCATCGGTCTCCTCAAGCAGGCTGATGATTTGACCGACGTAGTGGTCTACAGTGTCAACCATGCTGGCATAGTAGGGATTGGTATGCCCGTAGGGGCCTCCGCCTCTCTTGTGCACAGGATCGGGATTCTCCGGGAATTTAAGCCCCATTTTCTTGAGGTATTTGTCAAAGCGAACCCGGTCGCGGGTCTGGATAGGACCGTGGACGTAGTAGGGCGCGTAGTTAAGGAAGAAGGCCTTGTCGCTGTGTTTTTTGATGAACTTGAGCGCCATGTCCTGGGGCTTATCGAAGGGGCGGCCGTTTTCGTCGATTTGGTAAGGGTCGTCCTCGGCATCAGTGGCGAAGTCAGAGAGACGGTCCGGCTTCATTCTACTGAAGGTGCCGAAGAAGTTGTTTTTGCGAGGCTCTTTGGGATTCCACAGCTCCTCGTCGTTGTAGTACTTGTGGCGGCCGTTTTTCTCGGTAAAGCCGAAGTGAAAGCCCTGGTCGAGGGGGAAGGGATATCCTGCCGATTTACCACCGGCGTGCCATTTGGCGATGTGCCCGGTGAAGTAACCGGCTTTAGCGAGAACATCGGCAATGGTGGGTTCCTCATCAGCGAGGCCGTAGGCGTAATATGGGGTGATCATGTTGGTATCCGGTCTCCAAGGGCGCGGCAAGCTACCACCCATGACGTGGAAGACACCGGTATTCACAGGATACTGGCCACGCAGGAAAGAGACACGCGTAGGAGCGCAAGTCGGCGCGGGCGAGTATGCCTGGGTGAAGCGGCGGCCCTCACGCGTCATGCGATCCATATGCGGAGTTTCATAGACTGGTTTGCCATCGATTTTGTGAGATGCGATGTCCTGCCAGCCAAGGTCATCGATCATAATGTGCACAATATTGGGCTTGGTAGAGCTTGCGTTCCCTTCGGTCACCCGCTGCTCCGCCTTCACACCGTCAGACGTGGTTGCTTTCGGTGCGGCATAAAGTGCAGTGCAGCCAGCGAGGGCGAATAGAACTGTAAAGATATGGGAGTGTGTTGGCTTTTTCATCGTTTGCTTCGCTATGATCGCTTATAGGGGCTCACTTCACAATTTCATATTGCTTGAGAATAGGCAATAAGGCTTTCGCCCAGGCATCGTAACCCTTGGCACTAAGGTGCAACTGGTCACCCTTGTAGAATACCGGGTTGTAGGATCCATCCTTGCCGAGAAAGGTCTCATTGATGTCCATGTGGAAGACATGTTTGCCATCCGCGAGTTTGGGCAGCATGGCATTGAGGGCTGACACTCTGGCCTGAGTGCTCTCTGGCCCACGTGGGAAAACAGAAAAGACAATCAGCTTGGCATTGGGCAAGCGCGTCCGGACTTGCGCGACAATCGCCTTGATGCCGGTGAACACATCCTCCGGCTGATCCGGGGTGAATCCCTTGCGAGGATCGTGCGCGTGGTTGGTGCCGATCATCAGGGTGACCAGCTTGGGGGAAATACCATCCAAAGCACCATGCTCGATGCGCCAGAGCACGTTCTGGGTGCGGTCCCCGGCAAAGCCGAGGTTGAGCATCCTGACACCGGCAAAGGAGGACTTGTAGTTTTTCTGGCCCTCCCAGTTGTGGGTGATCGAGTCACCGATCATGACCAGGTCAAAGCTGCCCGCCTTGGCCTCAGTGAGTTTTGCGTTATGGCGTTTGGGCATGAACTTTTTGAGCTTCGATGGTACGGATATGATGGTGGAAGGTTTGGGGATGATGGTCTCGAGCTTATCACCAGAGGCCGCGGTGTCGCCAGCCACAGACACACCACCACCTCCGGTCAGCGTCTTGATGACGAAGTCGTCGACATTACTAAACTGCTTCGACTCATCATGATTCTTGATCATCAGCTCCGCCTTGTTGTGACCCACTTTGGAGGACTGTTCCTTGAACTTCGCCCCAAACACAGGATGATGAATGCCGTGGTTGATCGATTTTGCTGGGACGGACATGTCGAATCTGGAGTCGTATTCAAGAAACAAAGGAGGGTCGTCTTTGCTGAGGTGGTTGATCGCTGAGAACTCCTGATAGAGCTCCTTATGCTTGGCATAATTTCTCTGCATTGCTTCGGCAGATTCTTCACCCACCGCCTTGTAAATCATCGGGTGATAGACATTCGGGCCAATCCATGGCTCGATGATCACAGGATCTATCGAGGTCTGCCCGATCCTGACTCCCGCACCCAGCACGCGCGTAGACTCACGCTCTACCGGGTCGCTTGCCTGGGGCTTTGCCAGATCATCATGGCAGGCGATCCATAACGAAGAACAGGCGCCAGCACTCTGCCCGCTGAGCACAATCTTGTTTTTATCAATGTTCCATTCGCGGGCTTTGCTGCGCAAGAATTGCACGGCGCGAGCCGCATCGTGCACGGGAGTCGGCAAGGTAACCCCCTCACCTAACAGCCTGTAGTTCACCGAAGCCACGGAGATCCCATGGGCAAGGTAGGCCTGCGGGTTTTGCATCGCTTTCTTGTCACCTTTGATCCAGCCGCCGCCGTGGATGTAGATGAGCAGAGGGCGCGGGCCTTCACCCTTGGCTTGCCAAAAATCGAGCTCGTTGCGCTCGTACTTACCATAGCTTACGTTGGTATGCGTGGCTGCCTGCCCTTTGGCGGCACCTTGTTTCTTGGCGAAACATGGACAGGCGAGACCCCAGATGAGTGTGGTAATGATGAGGTATGTTTTCATGAACTATCATCAATTCTTGTGGCCTTTGAATCCGATGGAGGCATCGAGGACTTTCCCCCTGCGAGGTGGGGTGTGAGCCTGCTTGGCGTATGCCTTCATTGGCGCGAGAATTTCAGGTTGTTGCGCGGCGACATCATTGAGCTCTTGGATATCCTTATTCAGATCATAAAGCTCGAAGGATGCCCCCTTGCCTGGTCTGATCGCCTTCCAGTGGTTCATGCGGACGGCGATGCTCCCCTTACCCTCCCAGTACAGATACTTGTGCTGTTCCTGCTCGCGCCCAGCTTGTTGCTCGCCGAACAAGGTCGGCGCGATAGAGATGCCGTCGCAATCCTCGCGCGGAGTTGCACCCGTAATCTCTGCCAGGGTAGCCATAACATCTGGGAAGTAGCCGAGGTGGTCGGAAACCGAGCCCGCTTTGATTTTCCCCGGCCAGTGAGCGATGAAGGGGATCCTCAGCCCTCCTTCATAAAAATTGCCTTTGCCACCACGGAAGCGTTCACCTGTGTGCGGGTTGAGGTTAGGAGCAAGAACTCCATGCGGATGCTTCTTGTTTTCGAAATAAGGATGCCCACCGTTGTCACCGCAGAGAATCACGATGGTATTGTCATCAATGTTCAATTCTTTGAGCAGTGCCATAATCTCACCAAGCTGGCGATCCACCATCTCGATCATAGCCGCATACATTTCCGCATCCTGTTTTCCCCGTTGGTTTCTGCCTCCCCAGCTTTTATCTTTGTATTTCTGCCAAGCGGGCTCGTCCTCCGGCATCGCCCAAAGTCCATGTGGAGGTGTCCACGGCAGGTAAGCAAAAAAAGGTTTGTCCGCGTTCTCGCGGATGAACTTCACGCTCTCCTCG
>CBFHKM010000068.1:0-10510 GCA_965656385.1 Oceaniferula sp. | reverse complement strand
TGCTAAGAAGCCAGCCAAGAAAAAAGCTGCTAAGAAGCCAGCTAAAAAGGCTGCTAAGAAGCCAGCCAAGAAAAAAGCTGCTAAGAAGCCAGCCAAAAAGGCTGCTAAGAAGCCAGCTAAAAAGCCAGCTAAGAAGAAAGCAGCTAAGAAGCGCAAGTAATCTTTAAGCAACAATCAAAAACCAACCCCGACTATTTCACGATAGTCGGGGTTTTTTGTGGTTTCAAATCTGTCGTCAGCCTCAATACCCTTAAATTTACAGATACATTCAGCTATCACTATTATAGCATGATTCTAAACACAGCGACTGAGCGCCCTGCATTTGTTATGGGGTCCGCATCATAAAGGATATAAAGATGGAGTGCTTTGTCAGTCCTCATATGAACTGCCAGATTATAGATGATTTTGCGTTGTGCACCATAGCTAGCTGCCAAGTGGTAAAGCACACCGTTCTTATTACGCTCATAGCCGATCAACTTACCTCGGCGAACAACCGCGACCTCGTTATCAAAAGCATGCAGCACATTCACTTGTGAGAGGTTCTTAATAGCAAACTGCTTATCACGCAAGCCAACCGATTCTCTGTCAATAATAGTAAGCTTTGGATTTTTGCGCCATAGGTCACCTTTATTGCTTTCTGAGAAAGGTTGTGTCAGCACTATCAACCTCTTCATTCCTACCTCCCCCGAAGGTATCACGACATAAAGCTCATAATGCCCTGCTAGTTTTCTATACAATACAAGGTCCCGCCCAGCAGGAACACAATGCATTGAAGACATATTATTGAATGTAATATTTAATGACTTCCACTTGGACGGTGGCAGTGAGCCACGTAATGATGGTTTGTAATATAGTTTATTGGGCGGAACTTCCTGCTCCTCTGGCAACAACATAGCTCTATCACCTCGATTGCTTACCCTGTCATATTTTCTCGCAGGCACTGGACCTAAAGCAATAACCATAATTTGAGTTTCTAGGTGCTCCTCACCTGCTTCACTACCACTCACCTTGTTTTCCTCAGATAAAACCGTCGCAACCGACAAGCCCA
Source organism: Oceaniferula sp. (assembly GCA_965656385.1). GTDB lineage: Bacteria > Verrucomicrobiota > Verrucomicrobiia > Verrucomicrobiales > Akkermansiaceae > Oceaniferula. The sequence continues at coordinate 9,462 of CBFHKM010000068.1, read as the reverse complement.
ATATTAAAAAAATCCGCATCATAATTACAACACCTGTAACGATGAAATTAATTTTCACGATTAATCGACTTAAACACCACACAGGAATCTCAATCAACGTATTGTATACAGAAGTCAGATCTCTTCTCGCAGCAACCATCTAAATTTTTTTAATATATATTTCCGACCCAAACCCACATTCACATCATTAAGCTCTCCCCGCTCATAACTCCCATCAGCTCGGTTGACTCTCATCGCAGTGTCAAGTGGTCCGTTGCCCTTGGCACCGACTCTACTAACATTCAATAATCTGCCGTCAACGTAGTGTGGCGTTCGCTCTACCGTAGCTTCAATCCATGCGCGAGCTTTCACACCAGCAGTATCAGATGATTCTCCGTATGCACGTATTGTATATGTATCACCTCTTACAGCCATAAATGGCGCCAAGGAACGCAGAATATCCCCCTGAGTTAAAAATCCAGGTATCCCCCAGGCTTTGCTTTTTGGCTGCGCAGAGTGCACACGCTTTTGATGTTTATAAAGATATCCATCTCTAAAAATCTGCATATTGTTATCTGGAGCATCAGTAGATGGAGGCTTATTGATTGTGGTGGATAAGTGCTTACTTCGTAGTTCAAAATTTTTGTTTAGCTCACCAGAGGCTATGGCCGCATCCACTGTTCCCATTCTGGATGTTTGGTTTTGATCAGAACTTAAGCGCCGGTTCACAAAATCAGCGATAGAGATAAATGGTCCTCTTGTTTTCACTTCTTCGACAATATGAACAGCCAAAGTTCTTAGCTCATCGGCTGTTAACTGCCGCGCCCCCATCCAACCCTCTGCCTGACTAGGGGAAGCAGAATCCGTATTGGATACTCCCCTCGGTCGCCTGTATCTAGCGAAGCAAACTTGCTTTTCACTTCCTATCCCCATTTTCAATGGGCGCCTTACCCCCAAAGTCCCCGATAAAAAAGCAGTCCATGCCTCTACTGAAGTTGAGTTTATATTGAATGCAGAGCGATTTTTAATGAATTCAGCACCCCGCCAAAACACATCACTCCAACCATTTTCAGTTAACAGCAGATCCTTAATTTGATGCTGCGAGAGCTCACTATCATGGTTATACTGATAGCGCTTATTCCATAAGTGCCTACCTTTGTGCGGATCCCAAGTAAAATGATTGCCTGACTGATCTAAAGGCATGCTTGAGAAAAAAAAGCTATCCCATAAATTATGATTCACCTCGTAAGCAATATCATAAGCTAACACTTCACCCTCAGACGTATTTATCAAGTCACCTACTTGCTTGATGACTGCATGGTCGCCTATTTGCAACAAACCTTGTGAATCTGACAACACGCATCTGGCTCCGTGTTTGGGTTTTTTTCCTGCCGCTCTCCCGAGTAAATAATCCCATCGAGTAGGCCCCATATCAGGAGATATCACCGTAGTTGCCTCTGCGTAAGCTGTCGCATCTGCGGGCGCATGCATATCTCTCAAAGAGTGCCCCACCACGTAACTAGGTGTCCATGAGTAGGGACTGAGCATAGCATGCCGAAGCTCAACCATTGAAATCACGCCATAATCTTTTGTCGGCAAATCAAATAAAACAACATTAGGAAAAAACGAAAAATCAATGGCTAAGCCGAATGGGTTTTTGACAAATCCGTTTGCAGAGGGTGCCGGCATATCATGGACATCCAGCGGGCGATGAGGCACAAACTGTAGCAACCAGGGCCCCGTGCTATTCATATACCACTTGTTGGCACATTGACTCACAGGTGACCGACTAATCATTTGAGCCCTTACATTCCAATTAGCAACCGGGCATACGTTGTAGACCATATGATCCTCTCTCCATCGTGCGTTCGTTGATGTACCATGTCGATGAGGCGACTGATTAGCTACATCACCCTCCCCAGTTGCTTCATTCAGCCACAATAACTTAGCACCAATTTGGTGGGTATGGGGGGCATTTTTAATCGGCGCCTCTTCAAAAGTTTGTAAGTTACCAAAACTAAAATCTTTTTGATTTGCAGAGCCCCAATAGAGTCCATTACTGTGAAATGTTTTGGTAGGCTTTACTCCCCCTGCACCATTATTAACCAGCTGTATAGTAGGATGCTTAATACTGCTGTATAGGTCCTTGAGTTTAGCTGCCTCTCCAAGTTTGAGCATGAACGGGAAGTTTTCTACTTTCCCATCTGCCTGCAAATCAAGTGCCGGCTGATAATCAAAAATTCGGCCTAAATCTATTGCCCCCAAATGGGGTTTTATATCTTTCCACTTTGGAGTCTGTATTTCATACGACACCGATGAATCATGATCGTAAAAAAAATGGTGGGTCCCCTGAACAGAGCGTGGACTCAGTACATTTTCTGATACGTCGTCTAATTGATAGCGCTGAATATTAATACCTCCCGATGAAAGATCTCCACGTACTTTAGGAGAAAATACCTGACATTGACCAGCTGACAGAGTCGTTGGTTCGAGAGTAAATGCCAAGTATCGTCGCGGCGGAAAAGGGTTTGTTCTTATTTTATATACATCACCTCCAGCATAGCCGCTTTTCTCGACCCACCTGTCGAAGATCCTTATATTTCGGGCCTTCAAATCTTGCTCCACATAGTTTTTTTCTGGAAAGAAATGCATGCCATGTTTCACCCCGTAGTACGGATTGGGCATTACAACCGAAAGAGTCTTTGTCTTTAACTCTTTGTTATAGGGATTCCATAAACAAACACGGGGAATTACATGTGTCCGAATACGATGATTCTGATGTGAGAAGTAGTAGTGCCACCGACATTCGGTCATTACAGGGTGAATTTTAGGCGCCATTTCTGCCCACCGCGTAGCATCTGCACAGGCTCCATCAGAAACCTGATGTGGCCAATGCTCTACGGGACGCATCCGGACTGCTTGATCCTTAAAAGTAGCCTCTGCATATTCCAAATCAGAGTACATGTGTTGTGCCCAGTTTCTTAATGCTCCAAAAGAGGGGCCCAATACGCCATGCTCAGGTCCAGGAATAATGGGGTAAGATGAAGAGAACGATAATGACCGCCCCAGATCATGATACGACAATTCTACTTGTTCACGACCACTTCGAGTTAAGAGCAATGAACTTAAATCACGGCGCAAACCGCTCATCATCGTATCAACAAAGAGACCTGGTGAATAGGTCGTAAAATGATGAAAATCATGTTTCAATGCATCTCTACAATCTTGACTAGCCACCTGTCCAAGAGCAGCACTTGCGTAACTAATTATCTTATCTCGATGAGGGTATGCATCTTTTTTGAAGTTTACATAAGGCAAACCCCCATCAACCCGCGAAACCAGAGCAGGGTTGAATCCTGGCGCCGCCTCAAGCGCTGCCTCAACATGTTTAACCTTATCATGAGGGATCAAATTCGCTTTTTGATTATTATCCGAAATATACCACGCATAAGCCCCACCTGAAACCTCACTTTGTAATGGAATAGTTTCGACCAATACCCTTGATTCCTCATAGTCCTCAGCACTCATTTTTGCACCTAAAGTCCCTCGACCAACTAGGCAAACGACTTGGTCATCACCCTCGTTTAATGCATCTTTTGGGTGAGCTCGGTCATCTCGCATACTTACCAGCCAGCCCAGTATACGCTCCTGCTTCCAGCGACCTGCCGACAAACTAGCAATACTATGCCTAAGATCCTGATACGCGCCCTTGAGGGCATAAGGCTCATTCTCTAAATCTTGAGAGCCTTTACCAATAAGAGGCCAATCTAGCCCTTGATAGCGGTAAGTTGTCGCCCACACACCCATCCAATTACGGTTTGCTATAGAGTTTTTACTGTTTTCACCCTCAAGAATAGCCGCCCGTGCTGTCACACGCTGATCTGGACCAGTGTGTTTTTGCAACTCTCCGATAGCTATCATTAAGGCCATGCGAGCATTGGCTCGAGCTGTAGCCTGGTGCCATTCTTGCCGTGATGACTTTATTTCAAGGCTCGCTAAAGACAACAAACTCAGAGAAACAACAATAAACAGAACCACAAGCATAACAGAGGCCACGAGAGAAAACCCTCTTACACCACAGGACTTAGCAGAAACGGTTACAAGCATGATATCGACCAAACGATTAGTCAATTAGCCTGTTAGCATAACATTACAATTCTAACAAATAATAAGTTTTATTAATGTTAGATTGTGTCCAACTAAAGGGATTCAGTAGCGCGTTGTACCTTAGTCGGACATTTAACCATAATTAAACAACCTAGTATCAATCATCATTTTTCATATGGCAATCACCTGATAATTTAGTAAAAGCAGCACATGAATCATCTCAATGTAGCCAAACAAGCCGCCAGCCAAGCTGGGGCTTTTCTCAGAGAGCACTTTGGCAAACCTCTCGATGTCGATGAAGCCAAGCACCATGACATCAAGCTCGCCCTTGATCGCGAGAGCCAAGACCTCATCACTCGCGTCCTTCTGGGAGCTTTTCCTGATCATGCCATCTACGGAGAGGAGGGGCTAGCTGGCAATCAAGATAGTGACTACCAATGGATTGTTGACCCTATTGATGGCACTGTAAATTTCTTCTATGGCATCCCCCACTACTGTGTCTCAATTGCTCTTCGTCACCAAGGAGAGCTCATTGTAGGAGTTATCTATGACCCCAGCATGGACGACCTTTGGGAGGTTGAGAAAGGCCGCCCTGCACTTCTCAACGGTGAGCCTATCTCGGTAAGCCCGCGCACCAAACTCGAGGAGTGTGCGCTCTTTGTTGGATGTGGCAAGGATGAGGAAGCCTTATCCACAGGACTTGAGCGCTTCAGAAGAGCTTCACTCAGGGCTCGCAAAATGCGCATGATGGGCTCTGCCGCTCTCGGCATGGCATATGTTGCCACAGGTAGGCTGGACGCCTATGTGGAGTCGAGGATCTCACTATGGGATATCGCAGCGGGTCAGCTCTTACTGGAAGCCGCAGGTGGCAAGACAGACCTCGCTGAAATACCGGGTAGCGCAGATGCATGGTCTATTGTAGCCACCAACGGTAAAATCCCCATTGAGGAAATCCTCTAAGACTATGAGCTGACAAGCTGGTAGTCCTCCTCACTCAAACAGCACGGATCAGCCGCTACCCAGTGGCCTTTTTCGATCTCCACCATCGAGAGATCCATCCCAATGCTTTCCTCATATCGAGGATGATTGATGCGGTGACCAAAGGCACTCCCTTCAGGCGGATTGATCGGCGATGGCACCTCTCCCTCAAGGTGAACACGCGGCCTGTCCACAGTGGGATCAGGCTCAGGAATAGCTGAGATAAGTGCCTTGGTGTAGGCATGGCGCGGGTTCTGGTAAATGGCATCCGCATCGGCAAGCTCAACAATCTTACCAAGATACATGACTGCCACACGGTCTGAAATATGCTTCACCACCGCTAGGTCATGAGCAATGAACAGGTAAGCCATGTTGTATTCCTCTTGTAGATCGAGCAAAAGGTTAAGCACCTGGCTCTGCACGGAGACATCAAGTGCCGAAACTGGCTCATCCAGAACAATCATATCGGGGTTAAGAGCTAAGGCACGTGCAATGCCTATGCGCTGGCGTTGGCCACCTGAGAACTCAAACGAAAACCTTTGAGCCGCACCTCTGGGCATACCCACCCGCTCAAGCAACTTCTCCACGGTGTCTCGGCGAGTTGCTTGGGTTCCAATTTTCTGAACCTCCAATGGCTCTGAGATGATTTGGCCCACACTCATTCTTGAATTAAGAGATTCCGCTGGATCTTGGAACACCATCTGAATGTTCCTGCGGAGCGGGCGTAATTTCCTCTGGGAAAGTTGCGTGATATCTTTGCCGTCAAAAATCACAGAGCCTGCTGTAGGTTGTGTAAGCCTCACGATACTCTTGCCCAAAGTGGACTTACCGCACCCAGACTCACCTACAAGGCCTAGCGTCTCACCATGCCCGATACTCAGGGAAACTCCATCCACCGCCTTCACTGAATTGATCTGACGAGACATCACCCCTCCCCGCACAGGGAAGTGCATCTTTAGGTTTCTAAGTTCTAGAATCGGATCAGACATATCGTATAGCTTGGCAAATCATTACTTAAGTCGGAGCTTGCTTGGGGAGGTCAACACACTTGGGACACGCCTCGACCCAGTGGTTCTTGGATATTTCGATAAAAGGTGCACGCTTCACCAAGGTATCTCCAGTGCGCTCCATGCGCTGACAAAAACGACAACCAGGGACAAAATCCTTGATCGAGGCCACCTGCCCTTCGATCGTCTTGAGCTTGGCCTTGCGCGGCGTCGCTAAGGTAGGAATCGCGCTGAGTAGACCCTTAGTATAGGCATGCTGCGGACTGGCATAAAGCTCTGTGACGGGAGCACGCTCAACTACCCGGCCAGCATACATGACCACCACCTCATCACAGTGCCCAGCAATCACACCCAGATCGTGGGTAATGAGGATCGTGGACATACCCATCTCCTCCTGAAGGTCTTCTATGAGCTCTAATATCTGAGACTGCACGGTCACATCCAGTGCTGTGGTTGGCTCATCCGCAATCAACAAATCTGGCTTACAGGCAAGAGCAATGGCAATCACCACTCGCTGACGCATACCTCCCGAGAGCTGATGCGGATACTCCATAATGCGCCGCTCAGGTGCAGGGATACCCACCTTCTCGAGCAAGCTCACCGATTCCCTCAGTGCCTCGCGTTTATCCATACCGCGATGTAAGATCAACGACTCGCTGATCTGCTTGCCTATTCTATGGCACGGGTTGAGTGCCATCATCGGCTCCTGGAAAATCACACCAATTTCCCCACCTCTTACCTCATGCATGCGTTCACTGCTCGCCGAGCGCAGATCCTCTCCCTTGAACATCACCTCACCATCAAGGATATGCCCCATAGGCTTGGGCAAGAGCTGAACCAGTGACATCGCCGTGACACTCTTCCCACAGCCAGACTCTCCCACGATGCCCACGGTCTTGCCCTTGGGCACATGAAATGAGATTCCATCGACCGCGCGAACCCAATCACCGTTCTCCAAGCGAAAGGCAGTAACTAGATTCTTCACCTCAAGCAAATTGTCCTTGTTTTCACTCACCACTATCTCCTCTCTGTTGCTGTGGAATACCATCCTTGAAAACATCAATCACACGGTAGACCTCACTAAACACATCACCTGAGCGCATGGCATTCTCGGTCTCGCGCTTATACTTTGGGTCAATCCACAATACATAGCTCTCAAACGGCTCGCGCACCACGGGCACATTAAATGGAGTGTCCTTCGTATCAGGCCATCGCACCCATCGCCAAGTTCCAATGCGCACATATTCGGTAGCGTATCCAGGGGAGAAAAACGCCTCCTTGTGAATTAACTCCTGAGCAGCCCAAGCGTTTTGCTTCATTTCATCTAAGGTCTTGGCATTTCTCATTGCCTTCGCATAAACATCCATTTGCTCGTTGGCATAGCTGTTGATATTATTGGTCTGGGGCTTAGGTTTACCCTTCTCATCAAATGCATTTTTAGAATAGAAAAACTGGTAATATGATGGAAATGGCGGCCGCGACCCCCAGCCCCAGAAAGCCATATCATGCTCCTTCTTCATCACCGTCTTGTAGAACACCGTGTTCTCTTGTCCGTCGAGAATTAGATCAACACCTGCTTTTTTTGCTTCTTCTTTTAGCAGGCTACAGAGCTTGCTTGCTGTGGGCGAATTACCAAAACTCAAAACCACGGACAACCTTTCCCCCGATGGTTTCCTAAGAACACCATCACTACCTTCCTCCGTGTAGCCAGCCTGATTAAAATACTCTCGTGCCCTAGTCACCGAGTAAGGGCGCGCCTTGATGGCAGGATTGGTGTATTCGCCAAAGCCCTGGCTGAATCCCTGCAGACGAGAGAAATCGCCTCGGAACATCACATCGATGACCATACGCCAGTTCAGCGCGTGTTGCAGCCCCAGCCTAACATCTCGATCATCAAGCTTAGGACGTGAGACATTCATATAAATACCACGTGGCACCCGTGGATACTGGGTGTAGAACTTGTAGCGTTCAATGTAGCCATCAAATACCTGCGGGATCTCAGACTTCTCATACCAATAGTCAGGCCGAGTCAGAAAGAACGCGTCCAACTGACCCGCACGAAACAACTCGAACGCCTTGTTTTCATCACGGATGACCGTGTAGACGATATGGTCAGGATTAAAACGGTAACGGTAATATTTCTTGTCCTTGGCCCACCAGTCCTTCGCTCGGGTAAGCTTAATGGACACCCCTTTGTTGATATCACCTTCTTTCACATAGTAAGCTCCCGTGTGACGTGGCACTCGCCATTGATAGCGGTCCTCATAGTCGGCCCCATACTCACCATAGAACTCTGGATTGGAGGGGCTCATCGATGCAAACAAAGGGGTCAAGGGCTTACCTTCACGCAAAGTAACCGAAAGCAAGCTATCACTATACACGGCAATTTGGGCAAACTGCTCCCGGTAATACTGCTTCGCGTATGGGGCGGTAACATGGTCTGACACCCGCAAGTAGGCAGACACCTGGAAATCCCTCGCCTTGATCTTCACCCCATCATTATAGCGTGCCTCTTCATCAAGCTCATAATACACCGTGCGCTTGTCAGCAGACACCGCCCAGCTTTTAGCAACTCCAGGGATAATCTTACCAGTTAATGGGTGTAAATTAACCAACCCAATCTCAAGCTCATCATACAAGTATCCACGAAAACTGTTATTCGACTCTTTGCCAAAGGGGCGGACAGTAGCAGGAAACTGAGGCATCCATGTGCGAAAAACACCACCCTTCATTGAACTTGGATCGCCAATCTCAGGCTCATCCATCCCATCCTCCCACACCAAGTCATCTGGTATATCCTCTGGTTTTTTATCGGCAAAATAGTCTCCGAGCCCGATACGGAAATCGATTACTTCCATCTCCTTCTCAATTTCCTGCAGAGCATCCCGACGGGTCTGCATGAGCTGTGGATCGTCCAGCTCGGCTAGCTCTTTGTTGGCCTCGATAATAGCTTTCTCAGTAGCCACCTTCTGCTGCTGCAGCCAATTCTTGATATAGCGGTTATAGACAGGTTGGAATTGTTCAAAGCCTAGCCCCCTCTCCACGACATCCTCATCCCGCTGACAAGAGCACAGGATACCCAGCGAGCCGGCACAAAGTGCGAGCATCAGGCAGGAAAGCATGGAAATTTCTCGGCTAGGCATTATCGGTAATAAGTAAATTTCTTCGGATCAAAGGCTTCCCTCACGGCTTCTCCCACAAAAGTCACCAAGATCAAAACACTGACAAGGCAAAGGAAAGCAGAGCTCACCAGCCACGGTGCAGACAAATTGGTAAGCCCCTCCCTCAACAAGGTTCCCCAGGTTGCATACTCAGGGGGCAAGCCAAAGCCCAGATAGTCCAAGGACGTCAGACCTAAAATAAGCCCTGAAACAGAGAACGGCACCAATGT
>CBFHKM010000067.1:0-10624 GCA_965656385.1 Oceaniferula sp. | reverse complement strand
CTCAAGGCGGGGGGCACTGGCCTCACCCTCACCAATGCCGACACCGTTATTCATTACGACCCTTGGTGGAATCCTGCCGTTGAAAACCAAGCCACAGACCGCGCCTACCGCATCGGGCAAGATAAGCCTGTCTTCGTTCACAAACTTATATGCAAAGGCACAGTGGAGCAGCGCATCCAACAAATGCAGCAAAAAAAATCAAATGTTGCTGACTCTATCCTCACCTCCTCTATCAACCAGCTCAAACTTGATGATGATACTCTTGTCAAGCTACTTGCCCCCATCGAATAACCCTCTCTTTTTTGCAACTAATATGACAATCAAGGGTTTCATCGTCAGACCGCTCGAAATCACTACATGAAACAGCTCCTCATATTTTTTACAATCTGCTCCTTAACTGTTTCTTTTGGCTACTCGATCAAGCCTATACCTCAGTCGACAGCACGAAACACCAGCAACCAGATTGATCAATACATAGCGGCTTACCTGCAAACACAGGACCTGAGCGCTAATCCCCTCATCGACGACGCTACCTTTGTCCGTCGAGCTTATATCAACATATCTGGGCGCATCCCCACTGCTGACGAAGCACTCACTTTTATTGAAGGTGCCAATCAAGACAAGCGCCGCTCTCTTGTCGACTCACTCGTTGAATCAGATGGTTTTAACAGCCGCATGTTTAACTTCTGGGCCGACTTGCTACGCCTGAAAACCAGCCTCGATAAACACGGAGTGGGATGGCACATCTGGATTCGAGATGCCGTAAACAAGAACATGCCTTACGATGATTTTGTCAACACCATGCTCTCATCACAAGGCCTCGCCACAGACAACCCCGCTGTCGGTTACTATCTTCGTGATCGCGATATGCTTCTCGATAACGTCAGCAACACAGCTCAAGTATTTCTCGGCACTCAGATAGGCTGCGCTCAGTGCCATGACCATCCATTCGATGACTGGACACAAAAACAATACTACGAGCTTGCTGCTTTCACTGGGAACACCGTTTACAAAAGCGACACCGCCAATCACCTGCTCCGCAACCTCGTCAAATACTCTCTAGAAAAAGACGGAACGCTCGACCAGAAGTCAAAGAAGTCAGGTAAGAAAAGATTCAACCAAGCGAAAAAAGAAGGAAAAAAATACTTCAAGACTTACTCATATCTTTTCCGAGACCTCCGCAAGGTGGCCATCAGTGAAAGCCCAGACCAAACACTCCGACTACCAAAAGACTACCAATACAACGATGGAGAGCCGGGTGATATACTTATCCCCAAAACACCCTTTGGAGAATCCATGCCTGACAACATCCCCATTAAGCAACGCAGACAAGCCTTTGCTGACTGGGTAACATCAGAGCAGAACCCCCTATTCACCAAGGTCATAGTCAATCGTCTTTGGGCGGAAGTCTTTGGTCGCGGCATCGTCGACCCGCTAGATGACTGGTCAGATACGACACGCATCTCTCACCCAGAACTACTCGATTACCTATGCACAGTCATGCGAGCCCTTGATTATGACACCAAGCAGTTCATGCGTATCCTTTATCACACCAGGCTTTTTGAGAGCAAAGTGTCGGCAGAAGAAGCTGAAATGGGAGGGCATTATAACTTCCGTGGACCCACACTACGCAGGATGTCGGCAGAAGAAGTCTACGACTCTTTTCTTACACTCGAATCTGGCAACCGCGACAACAGTAAGAATGAGGCCTTTGCTTACCGATGGAATAGCTACGTTCAAAGCGTGGATGAATTTTTCAGCATGTCCATGCCCGATCTCATTCAACTCAGCGAAGAAACCCAGAGCATGAAACAAATTTCGGATTCCGCAAAAAGCGAAGCCGCTAAACTCCGCACGCAAGCACGACAAGCAGAAGCCGAGGGCGATACCGACCGAGCCAACAATCTCACCAAACAAGCGAGGCAAAAAATGTTAGCTTCCAAGAAAATTCAAACTAAAGGTAAGAGCTCGATAGTAACTAACATGATGCAAAAAAAAATGCGCACCAAAAGCAGATCATTTATGCGGGCCTCAGAACAAGGGTCCCCATCTAAACCCGGCACTTTTCTAAGGCAATTTGGAGCTTCTGACCGCATGACACCCGATGCTTCAAATGCCCTAGCATCGACACCACAAGCTCTAACGCTATTAAACAGCAATGAAATAGCTAAACTAACAGATGGAAAAGGCCAGCTAGCCACATTGTTGAGACAGGCAAATTCTCCCGAAGAACGTCTAGAATGTTTATTTCTATCCATTTATAGCGCACTTCCAACTGAGACTGAGCGCCACGCCCTCGAGCCACTCGCAGCCAACCCGACTACACTTACCACACTCGCACGTGCCATGGTCAGTTCCAAACGCTTTCTCTTTGTTGAGTAAGATCAGCAGCAAACAAAAACCAACAAAATAATCATGCCTAAGAATCACCTCAGACTCGATGAGTTATCACGCCGAGGATTTCTTGCCACTACCGCAAAATCATGCTTCGGACTGACCATCGGGGGCGCAGCTGCCAACTTTTTTCAACAAAGAGCAACTGCAGCTGATCCTGCAGTCCTGGCAGCAGGTGGAGGCCAAGCAAAAAGCGTTATCTACCTCTTCATGTCCGGCGGCATGACCCACCTTGACACACTAGACCCCAAACCCGAGGCTGATTCTGGTATCCGAGGTGACTGCCGATCTATTAGCACAAATGTCGACGGCATACAGCTTGGTCATTGCCTACCTGGTCTGGCCAAACAGATGGACAAGGTCGCCTTAGTGCGCTCCATGAGCACCACCCAGGGAGCACATGCTCAAGGGCGCTACTACATGCGAACCGGCTACACCAAGCGCTCAAGCATTGTGCACCCATCAGCTGGATCATGGACCAGTAAACTTGCAGGCAAACCTAGCAGCGAATTACCACCCTATGTCACGCTCAATTGTAGCAGCAGCCACCCGGGAGCGGGTTTCATGGAAGCCGCTCATGCTCCACTACCCATCGGCAACGCCACTGCAGGATTGCAGAACTGTGAGAGAAATAAAATAAGTGAGCAGCAATTCAACCAGCAGCTATCACTACGCAAGCAACTCGATGCTGAATTTGATACCCGCTATGGCTCGACTCAGAAAAACGTGCGTGACTACAATGAAGCATTTGATGCTGCTGTGCGACTTATGAAAAGCAAAGACCTTGAAGCCTTTGACCTCAGCCAAGAGAGTAAGGAGGCACACCTATTATATGGTGGCCAAGCTTTTTCAAAAGGGGTGCTTCTCGCCCGCAGACTAGTCGAGCGAGGAGTGCGATTCATCGAGATAGAGTATGGGGGCTTTGACTGGCACACCGACAACTTCACCCAGATGGAAGAAAAAATACCCGTACTGGATCAGGCACTGTCCGCCCTTCTCAAAGACCTTGAGCTCAAAGGACTTCTCGAAAGTACCCTCGTAGTAGTGGGCACGGAATTTGGCCGGACGCCAACGGTGAAAGGCAATGCGGGGCGCAATCACTACCCGAAGGCCTTCTCCTGCTTGATGGCTGGCGGCGGCATTGTCGGTGGCCAAGCCTATGGCAATACTGATGAAAATGGAGCGAAAGTAATCTCCGATAAAACCAGCGCTCAAGACTTCAACGCAACGATCGCCTACGCCATGGGATTACCGCATGACAAGGTTGTCAACTCACCCTCACAACGCCCCTTCCGCATGGGTGGAAGCGATGGCAAACCCATCATTAGCTTGTTCAGCTGAAAAGAATCGCAAGCTTAATCAGACTAACTTCTGGCTAGCCGCCTTCAGTAAGGCATCAGCCTTATCTAATTCAGGTGCCGCGCCTCTTGCCATATCTGGTTTTCCCCCACCCTTTCCTCCCGCAATAGGTCCAAGCTCTTGAATCAGCTTGCCTGCCATCAGGCCTGCTGATTGAGCCTCAACGCCACAGTAAGCACCCAGGTGCAGACGCTGGCCGTCATTGACAACAAGGAAAGCCGCTCCTGCAAATTGCTTTTTCTTTAATCCATTGATCAGCTCTTGCAATAAATTCGCCGACCCCTCAAACGACTCGGCAAAGTTTTCTCCACTCTGCAGAAGTGTGGTAAGCGCCTCATCAGCCATTTTAGCCGCTGCACCAGCCTGCGCTTTTTTCAATTGCTTCTCTGCCGTCACACCGGCTTCACGCAAAGACTCAATATGCTGATGGTAATGTTTATAGGTAGCGTTGATTTGCTCGAAGTCTCCACCTTCTACTAAAAGTGCTCCCATGATGTGTGGGAACTCAAGATGCTGCACGGGCTCCTGACCGATTGCCTGCAATGCATCATTGGCTGTGTTCAGCTTGGCACGATGATCTTTTTCCAGTGCGGCACTTTTCTCGACCTCCTCACTCATCCAATCCCAGGCAGCACTGCCGCAGACAGCTTCGATTCGGCGAATCCCTGAAGCGATTGCTCCCTCCGACTTGATTTTAAAAATACCAATATCCTTAGTGTTGCGCACGTGAGCACCGCCACAGAGCTCCATCGAGTATCCATCTAAATCACCCGCACCACCGCCGACTTGCACGACGCGCACAATGTCACCATACTTATCACCGAAGAATTGCTGGATGTCCTTACGCCCCTGAATATCAGCGTGTGCAACTTCAGTCCACGAAACCGTATCAGCTGCGCTAATCCAGCCATTAACCATGGCTTCGACCTTATCTAAAACAGCTTCGTCTAATGCGCCGGAGTTGAAGTCAAAACGTAGCCGTGTGCGGCTCACCAGTGAACCTTGTTGAGAGGCATCCTCGGAAACAAGCTCATGCAGTGCAAGGTGAAGTAAGTGAGTTGCTGTATGATGGGCCTCGATAGGACGACGACGCTCAGTTTCCAAACTCAAGGTAACAGAGTCACCAACATTTATCTTAGCTCCGAGCTCAAGAACATGGGCGCGCGCATTGGCCAACTGCTGCACCGCAGAGATTACATACGCATTACCATCATGCGTGAGAGTTCCTTGATCACCTAGCTGACCCCCCATTTCCACATAAAGCGGTGTTTTATCAGTGATCACGAGAAGGCAGCTCTCCTGATGATGAATTTCCAACACCTTGGCTTCGCATACATCCTCCTCAAATCCGGAAAAGACGGTGACCGCATCGGTGGCAATATCCGCAGCACGGATGAGCTCTTTAGTTTGAGCTGCTCGTCCCTTCTCACGCTGCTCTTCCATGAGCTGCTCAAACTTCTCCATATCGACGGTCAAACCACGCTCAGCACATAGCAACTCGGTAAGATCAATGGGGAAGCCAAAAGTATCGTAGAGCTGGAATGCAAATGCTCCGTCGAGCGCCTGACCACCTTCTGCCACCTTCTCCTCAAACTTAGCCAAGCCACGATCTAGGGTTTCATTGAAGCTCGCCTCCTCTCGCTGCAGATTTTCTTTAATGGCCTGTTGGCGTTTTTTAAGCTCAGGGAAAACCTCCTGTAATTGATCCACAAGGGTGTCAACTAGCTCTGGCAAAAACTGCTTATTTCCAGAGAATCCGAGCGTGCGGCCATAACGCACAGCACGTCGCAAAATACGACGCAGCACGTAGTTACGGCCCGTATTACCAAGAAGTATGCCATCTGCTAGAGAGAACGACAAAGTGCGTATGTGATCAGCAATCACTCGGAAGGCAATCGCCTCCTTAACCTCTGGAGTCAGCGTCGACTTATCTGCATCTACTGCATCAGGATAAATATCATGATACGTTTTACCGCTTAGCTCCTCCAGCTTACGAAAAATAGGCTGAAAAGCATCTGTGGCATAGTTCGTTGGCTTCTTTGAAAAATCCTTAAATCCATCGGTTCCTTGGTAGATGGAAACCGCTCGTTCAAAACCCATACCTGTATCGACATGCTTCGCGGGCAAATCACGAAATGATCCATCGGCCTCTGCGTTGTATTGAATGAACACAAGGTTCCAGATTTCGATACAAAGATCAGAATCCATATTAACAAGTTTGCCGTCAGTGTCACCATTGGGCGTTAAGTCCACATGCAGCTCAGAACACGGGCCACACGGGCCGGTCTCACCCATCATCCAGAAATTGTCTTTGACGTTACCGTTGACGATTTGACGCTTTGGATCGCATCCTTTCTTTTCAAACAACACCGCCCAGAAATCATAGGCTTCTTGGTCAAACTGCCCAGGATCGCCCTCACTAGGCATGTAAACGGTGGCATAAAGTCGATCGGCGGGAAATCCCCAACGCTCAACCACCAGTTCCCAGGCCCACTCGATGGCTTCTTGCTTAAAGTAATCACCAAACGACCAGTTTCCCAGCATCTCAAACATGGTGTGGTGGTAGGTGTCATAGCCGACATCTTCGAGGTCGTTGTGCTTACCTCCTGCACGGATACATTTTTGTGTGTCTGCAGCCCGAGGTGGATCATAAGGCGCTTTATCGGTGCCCAAAAAATAGGGGACAAACTGATTCATCCCAGCGTTGGTAAATAGCAGCCCCGGACTTTGTGGCATCAGTGAGGCTGAGGGAACAATGCTGTGTTGTTTTTCCTTAAAAAAATCAAGGAAGCTCTGGCGAATCTCGGAGGCGGTCATCTGGGGAATGGTGAATAGTGAATGCGCAATGTTGAATTTAACACAGTGCGGCCGCGCTGATACGGAAAGATGGCCGACAAGTAAAGCCCGTAGGCGCTATTCTGCCAGCCGTGATCGGATCAAATCGAGCCAGGCAGATGATTCCGTAGCAAAGTCAAACAAGGGCGCTCGCTGGGCAACCTGCTTCTTTAACTCCTGATAAAAAGACAACTCTGTAACGCAACGCTGGAGCAGGCCGACTGCAGCTTGAGCATCTCCATTCGGGAAAAGGCCAAGATAATCCTCTCCCAGCATGCCCACATTGCCCCTGATATCACTAGCAATCACAGGTAAGCCCATGGTCACCGCCTCACAGATCGCATTGGCTCCACCTTCGATCGTAGAGGTATTGAGCAATAGTTGTGCACGTACCATTTTTTCAATCAATGTGGCGTGATCTAATTTCCCGCACCAGTTAAAATGCTTCACCTCTGCACTGGCATGGGTCATCTCAGTAGCTAACTGGTCAGATGCATCACCATAGCTATTGATGAAAATGGGCGAATCACTCGGCAGTAAAGCGCCCACTTCGACGGCAAGTTGTGGGTTTTTAACTGCTCGGATATTTCCCGCCATTACGACATCCATTCGATCTTCGAGTGGCTCCCTATGTTTAATGCCCGTCGGCAGGCTAACGCTGGGATAAATACATATCGATTTATGCTGTAAGTTCTCTGGCAATGCCTTCAAATCGGCATCGTGTAATGTGACTAATGCATCAGCTCGCTCCATCGTCACCCTTGTATCGGAGTTTTCATCTCCCATCTCAGGGTGGTTGATATCTGATCCAGTCACCAAGACCACGATCTGCCGATCATTATGTCGCCGATCAAACTCAGCTACCACACCTGCACTTCGCCATGCATTGAGAGCAACGAGACATTTTGCATCTCCACCTTGGTAAGTTACTGTCTCTATATGCGCACCAATACCGGCACTACGCATAATCAACTGCATCCGCTCAGCCGTCACCGAATTTCCCTGACCAGTTTCCTGGGGGAATGGCGAATGAATCAGAACGTCATGCATAATGCGATATGTAGAAATTCTAGTTTTAATGGAAACTGTGTGAAGCGAAAAAAGATATCCTCATTAAATTGTCACAAATTACCCATTCAACCGCAATAGGGGTGGAGGCAATAATCACCCTATGCTAGAAACATAGTTGTCTGCACTAGACTCATTGAAAATAAATCACCATGAACCGAGGACATTTAACCATCATCACTACCGCGCTAATTGCACTCATGAGCATAAATGTCATGGCACAGCTGGAAATGGGGGATTCAGACAAACTAAGAAAAAAAGCTGCGAAACTGCAAAAAGACGGCAACTACAAGGAGGCCCTCGGGATATACCGGCAGCTACTGGATAAGAAATCAGCCCAACCCCATCAACTCTCCAGTAATGACCTTTCCGAGGCCCACACCTGTCTGCAACATCTCAATCGCATTTCCGAGGTTGATGCCCTTTTGGAAGACTCAGTATCGGTCAACCCCACGGATCCTGCGCTTCTCGATACCGCCGCCAACATCTACTTCTCCCTGCCACACTACGGCTACATTATTGCCGGTAAGTTCCAACGCGGCAACCAACGCGGGGGTGGTCAATACGCGGCCTGCACGGAGCGTGACCGCGTGCGTGCCATTCAGCTGTTTCTGAAGGCAAACGAGAGCCGATTACAAAATAAATTCAATGATGAGAATGCCACAGACAAGGGAGCGAGAGCTAAAACGCTTCTCAATCTGGCTGCTGCCCTCTCAATGGGGCGCCAGGGTAATAACGCATGGCGCCTGCAGACATTGACTGACCTTGGCAAGCTACCCGACCACCAACCCGGGAGCCGCTGGCACCGCGGTGGACGCAATCCCATGGGGGGGGCAGTAAGTGCTGATGGAAGCCCTCTCTACTACAACCTTCCCACAAACTGGGAAACCGCCAGAAACGATGGTGAGCGCTGGCGCTTTGCCCTTGCGGAGGCGGCAAGAATCGACCCCACCTACAAGGATCACTACCAGTTCACCTGGGCTGATTTTCTGCACTCTCAATTCGGGGTCAAAACCATGACTCAATACAACTGGTTCCGCTCCATCGATATGGATGACCAAAAAGGCATCCTCCAGCTGCACACTCTGAGCGACAAAGAGACCGTCGCTAAACTTGCTACGGGAGTGAAGCGCTTCAACCTACCTGATGAGCACAACTTCATCGCCATCTACAAGCAACTCTCTGAGCGCAACGAACACGCCGCGGACAAGCTCATCAACATCCATCTGGATCGCCGCCAGTATGAGCAAGCCGCCGCCCTACTGGAAACCACCATCGAGCGTTTTCCAAAAAGCCGTTTGGCCAAAACCCGCAAAGATCTGCTCAGCCAAATCACCGGTGACTGGGGCCGCTTTGGCCAGACCAGCAACGCTTTTCCGGCAGGTACAGAACCAGCCCTGCTCTACACTTACCGCAATGCCAAAAGTGTTACCCTCGTTGCCCGTGAGGTCGATATCAGCGGCATGGTTGATAACCTTTGGGAACACATTGAGAGCAACCCTCACAAGCTCGACTACAACCTCACCAACTGGCACAGCCTTGGTAATGATCTGGTTAATGGCTCACGTAAAAAATATGTCGGTAAAGAAGTAGCTCGTCGCACTCACAGCCTCAAGCCGCGCGCTAGGCACTGGGACACCAACACCTCGCTCACTGTGCCCGTCAACAAACCCGGCGCCTATCTGGTTACTGCCGAGCTGAAAAATGGCGTCGCCACCCACACTGTCGTCTGGATCGATAACCTCTCCCTAGTCAGCAAAGACGTCAAGGATGGCAAACTTTTCTACGTCGCCGATGCGCTCACCGGCAAACCCGTCGCCTCGGCCAAGATCGAGTTCTTCGGCTACGAAGTCGTCCGGCGGGAAAAACCAGGCCTGTTGAAAAAACATGACTTCATCAGCAAACGCGTCACCAAGACAACAGGCAAAGACGGCAGCCTCTTGATCAAAAACGGAGAACTGAATAACAAATTCCGATGGATGACCCGAGCCACCACGGAAAAAGGCACTGCCCTGCTGGGATTCAACCGCATCAATTCGCACACCCATAGAGACAACGGACTGCATACCCGCAAATCCTTCGGCATCACCGACCGGCCGGTCTATCAACCGGGACAAAAAGTCTACGGCAAGTTCTGGATCCGCGAGGCGCGCTACGATCTCGGTGAGGCCTCCACCTACGCCGGCAAAACATTCACCGTCAACATCACCGATGCCACCGGCACCGAAGTGCTCAAAGACCTGCAAGCGCGCGCCGACGCCTACGGCGGCATTGAATACAGCTACGATCTCCCCGAAGACACCAAGCTCGGCCGCTACTCGGTGAGGCTTCGCATGGGCAACACAGGCTTCGGCTCCCACCACTTCCGTGTTGAGGAATACAAAAAACCCGAATACGAAGTCAGCGTCGACGCACCCAGTGAACCCGTCAGCTTGGGTGACACCTTCAAGGCCACGGTCAAGGCCAGCTACTACCACGGTGCCCCGGTCAGCAAAGCCAAGGTCAAGGTCAAGGTGCTACGCCACCGCCACAACGACCTCTGGTTCCCCTACGGCCGCTGGGACTGGCTCTACGGAGGCGGCTACGGCTGGCTCGATATTGAGCGCCCATGGTATCCCGGCTGGCGCAATTGGGGGTGTTTCTGCCCTCGCCCCTTCTGGTGGGACCGCGGTGGCGAACAACCGGAAGTTGTGTTAGAGCAAGAACTCGACATCAATCCGGATGGAACCGTGGTCATCGAAGTGGATACCTCCCTCGCCAAGGCCGTTCACGGCGACACCGATCACCGCTACGAGGTCACCGCCGAAGTGATCGACGCCTCCCGCCGCACCATTGTTGGCAAGGGCAGCATTGTCGCGGCGCGCAAAGCCTACAATGTCACCGTCTGGCTGGACCGTGGTTACGCCCATGTCGGTGACCCGATCATCGCCACCATCGCAGCCCGTACGGCCCTCGGTAAGGAAGTGGC
>CBFHKM010000066.1:0-10691 GCA_965656385.1 Oceaniferula sp. | reverse complement strand
TATATCAGTAAGATTACTTGGTAGGATCATGGTATTATTTTCCTTTGCCAGGTTACCAAACTCCTTCACATACTGCTCGGCAATTCTAAGATTCACAGCATCTGATCCACCAGGTTCATTTATCGCTAGTGCAATATTGCGTATCCCCTCCGACGTAGCACCCGCAAGCAGTGTGATTTCTTGAGCCTTGCCCTCTGCCTCATTGATTTGTCTCAGTTTTTGCGCCTCGGACTCTTTGATTACCTGCTGCTTGTGCCCCTCTGCGACGTTAATCGCCGCCTCTCGCTCACCTTCTGAAAGAGCAATCTGAGAACGTCGCTCACGCTCGGCGCGCATTTGCTTTTCCAGCGCATCTTGAACCGACTTAGGCGGTGTGATGTTGGCTATTTCATAACGCGTGATTTTCAGACCCCACGGGGCACTCGCTTTATCGAGGGCGTTAATGATATTGGCATTTATAGTGTCACGCTCCTCGAAAGTTTTATCAAGCTCCAGCTTACCAATCTCGGAACGTAAGGTCGTTTGCGCCAGTTGTGCCGATGCAAAATGGTAATTTTCAATACCGTAGCTCGCTTTTTTTGCATCCAGCACTTGCATGTAAAGCACGCCATCAATTTCAATAGCGATGTTATCCTTAGTGATACACATCTGAGACGGCACATCTACTGCGACTTCCTTAAGAGAGTGCTTGTAAGCAACTCTATCTATAAAGGGTAAAAGAATGTGAAAACCTGCGCTTAGAGTACGACTATATTTCCCGAGACGCTCAATGACAAATGCCTGGCGCTGGGGCACGATACGAGCTGTTTTTATGAGCGTCACTACGACGAGGACGACGATTCCAATTGTTACAATAAATTCCATAGTATTTTTCTGTTGTTGTTTTCTGTTTTGTTAAGATTAATCACTGGCAAGGTCTCACGATAAGGTCGATTCCATCACGCTCAACTACGACGGCCAAGCTACCCTGATCGATGGGAACTTCACTGCGTGCATTCCATTCTGCACCTTTGAGCTCTACTTTTCCTGTTTGCTCAGCTCCACCAATTGATTGGAGAACGCTTACCGTCATACCGACAAACTCCTCATCAAGATTACTCTCACCGTTTGATGAGCTGCCAACAAACCAAACCGCTACATATCGGCGCAGGACAAGCAGTAATCCCAGAGAGGCAACAGCAAAGGTGAGGCACTGCGCGGGGACAGAATCAATAAGACCGGCCCACATGGCAATAGCAACGATCCAAGCACCTATTCCAAAAAAGATAACAACTACTCCCGGAGCAGCGAATTCGAGTAGGACGAAAATCAGCCCGGCAACAAACCAGAGCGTTTTAGTATCAATTTCTGAGAACATGGGTCATTAAAGTTAGTTAAAATATGATTTCATGATATGCGAAAAAAACACACACGCCATTATAAAACAAACGAACATTTATACCGCATTATTTATTCAAAGTAAGTATCATCATGTGAATAAACAGGGGCACAACAGCAAAGAAAACGAATTGCTGTGTTGGCTTTGATCTGATGCCACGCATTACAAGGAATAAGGATCGCGTCACTGGGACCCACATCACGAATATCTCCGTCAATTTCCATCGTTCCCTTGCCCTCAAGTATGAAGTAGATCTCCTCACTTAGCTTATGATAATGGCGCTGGGTTTCTCCACCTGCAGCAAGACTAGCTTCCGCCAGGCTCTGCTTTTCTACCGGCGCATTCGTAGCATCCAAAATACTGCGAATTGTAGAACCATCGGCAGTAGTAAAGGAAATCTGGTCACAAAGCTGGTTGACGATCATGTGGATAGGTAACAAATTATCGATGTGGATACAACTTCCGTTACTTGCCCTGCTTGTTTTCAATCCTTTGAAGTCGCCTTACCTCCAGCTGAAGAGTGCCCATGCGAGGTAGATTATGACTGTGAAGTTTGTTGCCGCCCGATGCTCATCTTTTTCTCGGATTATAGCGCCGACGCACGCAGCCTCGATGATTAATCATGCCGATTCGCAAACATATTGCTGGCCGAGAGGCCTGTCCTTTCCTACCTCATACAGAGAGGGCAATAGGCCCATCGGCCTCACGTTCTGCTCGTGATAATGACGACCCAGCTACCTACTATATTGCCACACTAACATGTGCCCAGTCCCTATGGCTACAGGGAAAACCTGCGCAAGCTCTGCTTCAGCTCAACCACGCTCTGGGTGTCAAGCTGCCTGCCACCGATGTGACCATAACTCAATGGCCACTGCCTTACCAAGCAACCATGTGGGTCCTGAGCCGCCGACACGAAGTAGGCTTTATGGGCAATCCGGTTCGCCATTATCAACACCTTGCTAGTCGAATGAGTGGTCCCAATAAAGAACAGCGAGCTCACCGGGCTTGGATCTGTTTTCATCTTGCGGAACGCATTCTGCCAGCTAGCGAGTTTCCGCGCGATCATCGACAAATTAAAAAAGAACACCTGGTGATCCCTAAGTGGGAGGAAACTCTCACCAAAATCGAACAATGCGGCATCGAGGGTGAGACTGATTTCCTGCGCAAAATCTGATATATTTTACTAGCTGGTTAGAACCTGTCATTTTTCTTGTCTTCCTTCTCGACTCTTTTCTTCCAATTCTTGAGTCTCCACCCATGTCCTACGAATCCAACCAATTGCTCAGTGAGTATCTTCTCATGCACTACGGCACCGATGAGCACTTAATGCCTTGGAGCTTTGGCCCCAAAGATGCGATCGGGTTCCCCGTGCGGACCATCAGCTATTTTCCAAAGGGTGACGTAGAGACCTCGCTCGATCTTGGATGTGCAGTGGGGCGCTCAACATTTGAGTTGAGTAAAACGTCTAAACACGTAACCGGTATCGATTTCTCAGATAACTTCATCGCCGCAGCCGAGCAAATTCGTGCCGAGGGGTCGATTGATTACCCCATGCTCGAAACGGGGAAACAAAATAAGCAAGCAACTGCCTGCCTGCCTCAAGGCAGCCGGCCTGAAAACTGCCGCTTTCTCAGTGGTGATGCGATGAATCTTCCCGAGGACCTAGGTAGCTTCGATCGTGTTCACGCCGCAAATCTCATTTGCCGCCTCACAGAACCGGAAAAGCTACTGAGCCGATTACCCGAACTTGTGAATCCGGGTGGAGATCTAGTTCTTGCCACTCCCTGCACATGGCTTGACGCCTACACCCCACCTTCTCACCAACCTGCTGGCGACACCCTGGAATGGCTCAAAGATCAGCTCAAACCGGCTTTTAAGCTGGAAAAACAGTCTGATGAACCCTTTTTAATCCGTGAAACAGCCAGAAAATTCCAATGGACAGTTTCTCTTGTGACCCATTGGAAACGTTGTTTTTGAAGGCTTATAGAGGCTTTGACGACCCCCGACAGACTCTGAGAACCTGCCTACATACACAGCCGAAGCTTGACTTCCGCTGTCGTCTAGCTTAAGTGCAGTTATCCTTTCTCTGAGGCATCAGCAGCTGTTGCTTCTCACTCACCCAAACAAGCCGATTCCTCAAGGCGACCCTACAGGCGACCCCTAAAGGCAAGCGGCACTTTATTTACCTATATGTTCAACAAAATTCCTTTTTCTCGCGTCAACTGGATCACGAGTATTTTCCTCATTAGCACTGCGCTCCTTGCCGTTACCGCTGTCCCTGTTTACCTGTGGCACTTCGGGATCGACTGGTTCCAGTTCAGCATGTTTTTCTTTTATACCGTGATCACCATCATGAGCATCACGCTCGGTTATCATCGCCTTTATTCCCACCTTTCCTTCAAGGCAAAATGGCCGGTCAAGCTAGTCACGCTCCTATTCGGTGCATGCGCCTTTGAGAACTCATGTTTTGATTGGACTGCCGACCACCGCAAACATCACAAGCATGTTGACCACGATGATGATCCTTATGACATTTCGAAAGGATTCATGTGGGCTCACATCGGATGGCTTATTTTTAAAATGAGACCTGAGGAGCCAGTTAATAACGTCAATGACCTCAGACGCGACAAACTCTGCATGTGGCAACACAAATACGTCCACTGGATTGGCTTCGTCTTAGGCGCTGTTGTTCCCACCGCTCTTGCCTACATGGTTCAGCCCACTTGGCACTATGCTCTCGGTGGCTTCTTGCTCTCCGGCATCCTGCGTATCGTCATCGTTCAGCACTGCACCTTCTTCATCAACTCACTCTGTCACACCATCGGCAAACGCCCCTACAACACAGAGAACTCTGCTCGTGATTCAGCAATCATGGCGGTTTTCACTTGTGGTGAAGGTTACCACAATTACCACCACGCGTTCCAACATGACTACCGCAATGGTGTCAAGGCGTGGCAATTTGATCCCACTAAGTGGATGATTTGGACACTTTCTAAGCTTGGCCTTACCAGCGGCCTGCGCCGTGTGTCAGACGAGAAAATCCTTCTTGCAGAAATGCGTGAGGCATGTCGTCAAGCAGACCGAGTCAAAGCGATTGAACCAGACGCGGCTCTTTGTGAAAAGGCCATGGAAGTGTTTCACAACTTTTCTCAACGCCTCACCGATAGCTACGCCGAACTCGAGGAAGCTATTTCGGGCAAGGTAACAGTCTCGAAACAAGCGATGGCTCAGTGGCAAAAAGAAACACGCGAATTTGTGCGTCACGTATCCGTGATCAACCGTCAGCTTCCAAAGCCTGCGTAGTTACCACTTAAATTATCAATATTCAACCAC
Organism: Oceaniferula sp.; assembly: GCA_965656385.1. Lineage (GTDB taxonomy): Bacteria > Verrucomicrobiota > Verrucomicrobiia > Verrucomicrobiales > Akkermansiaceae > Oceaniferula. The sequence goes on along the minus strand of CBFHKM010000066.1, from coordinate 5,980 downwards.
CGGGCCCGCACATATGTGTGGGCCTGTTTGTTGTATGATATTTACTTATCCGCATTACCCATGCTACTCAATCAGATCGCTCACCAGCTGAATTAATTTTAATAGCATTGCTCATTTTATCCATTGCCAGCTTATCGATACCTGCCTAAGGATCATGTGAGCCCGCACCACTTTTTATTGATTATGAAAACCATCCGTCACCTTATTTTACTGCCATGCCTAGCTCTATTCAGTGTCTCATGTGCAAAACAAGTCAGCCAAGAGCCAGAGCCTGTCAAAGAAGCTCCTAAAAAAGTAAGCAAGAGCATCACTAAGCCCAGGGCATCGAAAGCATCCGTGGCCGCGGCAACGAATCTATTCCGCACCCCGTCGGATGATCTTGCTCTTCCTACTGATGCGCAGATAGCAGATGGCGAACAAACAGATGCTGTGGAGACTGTAACTCAGCCTGACCCGTCTGCACCAAGCATATCCATCAAACCTCCGGCAAATTCCTCTCCCGTCGAAAAACCCTAAGTAAAGGACCCCTCCTTGCTCGGTTGCCATGCGCAAACCTAAAAAATTCAACCCTCATCCGTTTGATTACCATGAGGAACTCGAACTCGATATCTCATCCTTGAGCAACCTAGGTGTCGGCATCGCCCGTGTTCAGCTAGATTCATCCACTAAGAATAGCGATGCCGATCAACCACAAGGCTGGGTCGTCTTTGTTCCGCATACCCTTCCAGGTGAGAAAGTGCGTGCCCGCATCTTCCGCAACGACAAGTCCCATAGCCAAGCCGATCTTGTCGAAGTAATCGACCCTTCCCCAGATAGGCTAGAGCCTAAGTGCACACTCTTTGGCAAATGCGGTGGTTGCCAGTACCAGCACCTCTCCTACGAAAAACAACTTGCCTGGAAAACACGCCAAGTAGAGGAACTGCTCGCACACATGGCAGGCGTGGCGACCGATGTCTCACCAGCGATCCCATCCCCGAAACAATGGGGCTACCGCTCAAAAATCACACCACACTTTAAGCGGCCACGAGATGGCAAAATCGGCGATATTGGCTTCCTACTTGCAGGGCAGCGGTCTCACCTCGTCGATGTTCCGCACTGTCCCATTGCCATGGACGAAATCAATGATGCTATGCCACGTATTCGCGAAGAGACACGCGCCAACGCCAAGGCATACAAGAAAGACGCGACCCTCCTGCTTCGAGCCACCGACGGACGTGTTGAAACCAACCACCGCAACCCAATTTCTGAGACAGTTGCTACCGATGCTGGTGATATCACCTTCCATTTTCTAGCTGGCGACTTTTTTCAAAACAATCCATTCATCTTACCAGCATTCACAGGCTACGTTGCCCAACAAGCATCATCCTGTGGTGCTAACTATCTCGTCGACGCCTACTGCGGATCCGGCCTCTTCGCACTGAGCCTTGCCCACAAGTTCAAACAAGTCGCTGGGGTAGAAGTGAGCGAAACCGCCGCAGATTGGGCGCGCCGCAACGCAGAGCTCAACAAGATCGATAATACTACCTTTCTAGCCTCCAGTGCTGAGGCTATTTTTGCAGATATTACCTTTCCCGCTGAGCAAACTGCGGTGGTCATTGATCCGCCACGCAAAGGCTGCAATCAGGAATTCCTCGAACAGCTATTTGCATTCAGCCCACGCAAAGTAGTGTATATTTCCTGTAACCCGGCCACTCAAATGCGCGACCTTACTGAGTTTCTCTCAGCTGGCTACAAACTCACCGCGGTGCAGCCTTTCGATCTATTTCCACAGACCAGACACCTTGAATGCGTAATCGTACTGGAAAAATAAATAAGGAGTGGAGCAAGATCCTTACTCACACACCCGAAAAGTAATCGCAGAACTGGCACCACTCGCGCCGCGCTTGCGAGAGTGCTATGGGTGAAAATCTCACCTTCGTTCCCGGCCTAGCCTGGGCTAGTTGCGGCAAATCTACTCGTGCCACCACACCCAGCTTTGGATATCCTCCCAGAGTTTGTCGATCATTGAGTAGCACAATCGGCTGTCCATCGCTAGGAACTTGAATTGAACCCAATGCAATTCCTTCAGAAATAATTCCTTCATTCGGGGAATCAATTCGCTCCCCCTTCAACCTCGCCCCCATTCGATTCGAGTCAGTGCTGAGCTCATATTCCGATTGGTAAAAAACCTCTAATGCCTGTGGGCTAAAATCACGAGCTTGGTAAGACTCAATAGCCCGCAGTGTGATCGTCTCTGGATAACTGGGTAGGTATCTAGGTGGCACGTGAGCGTCTATATGAACATGATGAGATGCAGCTGGCAATAAGTCCCCATCTACAATTGCTGAGCCCAAACCATTTCGAACAACCGCAGAACAACTCCCCATCATCAACTCGGTCTGCACACCTCCCCTGATGCCAAGATAGGCTCGCATCCCCTTACGAGCAGGCTGCAGCTTGAGAGTCTGACCACGCTTGATGACAAAACTGCGCCAATTTCCGATCAATTCACTATCAAGCTCTGCTTGCAGATCTGCCCCACCAAGAGCCAGCACAAGATCGCACTCGGCTCGGAAGCTAGCCATCCCCACCGTTATTTCTATCGTTGCGTCACTCGCTATATTATTCAGCAAGCGATTCACCCAGCAATGCGCTTGTAAATCCATCGGACCTCCTTGGCTCAATCCATGCCCAGCATACCCGTAGCGTCCAAGGTCCTGTATTGTGCTATGCACACCTGCTCGGATCACTCTTAAGCCTTGTGCCTCAGAGGTGTCTTCAAACATGCCCCATCCTCTCTGTATATTCCTCTAACTCAATGGACACAAAACGAACCTTATCACCAATTTCAAAGGGACTCGCAGGGTCTTCACCGGGACAATACAAGGGCACTGGGCAGCGACCTATCAACTGCCAACCACCTGGACTATCTGCTGGGTAAACAGCCGTTTGCCTACCAGCAATACCCACGCTGCCAGATGCAACAAAAGCACGAGGACTGGCATGCCTGGGCAAGGCGATACGCGGATCTACATCCGCGAGAAAAGCAAAACCTGGAGCAAAACCAATAGCACACACTGTGTAATCTCTCCCTGTATGAATTTCGACAACCTCAGCAATCGTTAAGCCACTAGCACGTGCTACCGCCTCCAAATCAGGAGCCACATCTGAATGGTAACATACCGGCAGTTCAATAAGTTTGCCATGATCAGAGCCCACAATCGCACCTGATTGTATGGTCTCCACAATACGATTCGCGAATCCCTCTAGCTCAACATGGGGTGAATCAAGCTGAACCAAAATTGAAGTATATGAAGGAGTGACTTCACACACCTCTGTATACTTAGACTTAATCAATGCCGCCCAGTAGCCAATCAGCGGCGCCTGCTCAACGTCAAGATCCTTAGCCATGTAAAACATAAGACTAGTCTCGTTGACTGGGACCCATTTCACATCCAGCCGTTTCATAGACGAAGCGCTATATGAATTTGCTTGGCGGCTTCCACCGCAGCCGGATTGTCCCCATGCACACAGATGCTATCCGCTGTCATCGTGATCTTTTCTCCGCACGAACTGGTAATATAACCTTCGCGTTTCAGCTCTAATACCTGGCCTAGCATTGCGCCAGTATCACTAAAAACAGCCCCTTGCGCAGACCGCTCCATAAGTGTGCCATGCGCCGTATAGGCTCGGTCAGCAAAAGCCTCAAAGAGTAATGCGACTCCATACTTCATCGCCAAGTCACGATCTGACTCATCGTCCTCACGCGCCATGATCATCAAGGCTGTTGAATGAGACATCTGCGCTGTTGCTATCAGTATCGCCTCATACACCTCACGACGATTCATCATATCGTGGTAAAGCGCGCCATGCGGCTTGATATACATCACACGTGTTCCAAAATGCTTACAGACATTCTCAAGCTGATCGACCTGCTGAACTATTAAACTAGTTATCTCCCTCGCCGACAAATCCATCGACTTTCTACCAAAGCCAACCCGATCGGGATATCCCGGATGGGCCCCCACAGCTATACCATAGCTCACCGCAAGCTCGACCGCCTTCGTCATCTCCTCATGACCACCTGCATGAGCTCCACAAGCAACGTTTGCCATGTCAATCCATTGGAACAATGACTCGTCATTACATGTCCCCTCACCGACATCTGCATTCAACTTCATCGCAATCAATATGTCGTAAATGGGAACTGCTATGAAGCCTTGTTTTGCATAACTGCATTTAGATTAAGATTCCCTTAAAAAATACGGGTAAAAAGTTAAGCAATAAATTTGAAATAAGCCCCGATCACTAATCAAATAATACTGACAGTCAAAAGCATCATACTTTATTTTTAAGGCTGAAAGTGTGCGATTACATACAACAGAGAACCTCATCATTGAACAACACATATTAATTGTAAGCGTCAATTAACCTACCCTTTAAAAAAGCTCTTTCCTACATTATCGCTCCGTCTAAACATAGAGATAACAATCAGTTGTATTTATGTCATTGTCGACCGCGCCCATCACTCTAAAAAATATTTTTTGGTCATTTTTATTCAGCGCTCTTGTTTTTTGTTTTGCGTTGGAGTCTGGCGCCGCAATTAACTTCACATTTAGTGGATTACAGGGAGAGTCACTAAACAATCCGACATCTCTGCAATTTGGTCCAGATGGTCGTCTGTATGTTTCCCAACAGGACGGGACTATTTTTGCTTATACCATCAACAGGCAAAGCTCTAATAACTATGTCGTAACCAATGTAGAGACAATCCTCTTGGTTAAATATATGCTAAATCACGATGACGATGGCACTGTAAATACCAGCCTTGGGAAGCGGCAAGTTACAGGAATCCTGCTCTCAGGAACGGCTCAACAACCAATACTATATGTGTCCTCTAGCGACCCTCGAAAGGGAGGGCCCAGCGGTGACACAAACTTAGACACAAACTCAGGAGTTCTTTCTCGCTTAATTTGGAACGGTAACGGTTGGGATAAAATAGATTTAGTTCGTGGGCTTCCGCGCTCAGAGGAAAACCATTCGGTCAATGGGATGCAGTTAGATAAGTCAACCAACACACTCTACTTGGCAGTTGGGGGCAGCACCAACGCGGGCTCCCCTTCGCAAAATTTTGCATCATTAACCGAATATGCATACTCGTGTGCGATCCTCTCCATCGATTTAGACACAATTGATGCCATGCCGACACAATCTGATTCCGGTCTGTCCGCTTTTTATAAATATGATCTGCCTACACTTGATGATCCAGATCGTGCTAACTCATCGGGTAATGAAGATATCAATGATCCTTGGGGAGGTAATGACGGGCTCAATCAAGCCAAGCTTGTTGTTGGCGGTCCCGTGCAAATTTATGCCTCTGGGTTTCGTAATGCCTATGACCTTCTGATCACGCGTTTACCTGGTAAAGAAGGACGGATGTATACCGTAGATAATGGACCCAATGGAGGCTGGGGTGGACACCCTATTGGCGAAGGCCCCCCCGTGAATGAGGTATCCAGCGCCACCAACCAATACCTCACGGGAGAACCAGGATCGACTGGCCCTGGCACAGGTGGAGATGCTAAAGTAAACAACCAAGATAATCTTCACTTCGTCACGGAGAGTTATTACGGCGGTCACCCTACGCCCATTCGAGCGAACCCAACGGGAGCCGGATTGTATACCAATGACACCAACGACGCGTCACAAGGAATATGGCGAACACAAGCTGAAGACCTTCCTATTGATTGGCCTCCTGTACCGCCAAGCATGACGAACCCAATTGAAGGCGATTACCTGCAGCCAGGAGTGGATGACAATGCTCTAGCTACTTTTGGATCATCTACCAATGGCATGGCCGAATACACAGCTTCAAATTTTGACGGTGAACTTCAAGGAGATCTCATACTGGCAAGTTTCAGCGGTAATTTGGAACGCATCCAGCTGAATTCTGCAGGTACTGAAGCAACGAATGTATCGACCTTTGCCAGCAACTTCGGTT
>CBFHKM010000065.1:0-10781 GCA_965656385.1 Oceaniferula sp. | reverse complement strand
GCCAACCTCGATGCCGATGGTGGGGATGAAGCCTTTGATCGCATCGATGCAGTCTTGTAAGTAGCCTTCGCTTACAAACTTGGGGTGCTCACCGGCAACGAGTAGAATATTGCGGAAGCCAAGCGCGTGCAGGTGTCGTGCCTCGGTGACAACTTGCTCGATAGTGAGCGTGGTCCGCAGGATAGCATTATCGCGGGAGAAGCCGCAGTAGCTGCAGTTGTTAACGCACTCGTTGGAGACGTAGAGTGGTGCAAAAAGGCGCATGGTTTTGCCGAAGTGCCTGCGCGTGACAGTACGGCTGTTGACAGCCATTGACTCGATCTCTTCACGCGATTTCGGCGCTATGAGTTGTTCGAATTTGCGCAGTAGCGGTGTTGTCTCGCCACGATTGAAGGTGTCCACAAAGCTCACGTTGGGAGACTAGGATAGAAATTCAAAAGCACAAACGCGAAATCAGTCGATCCTGGCATGATGCATGTTTCTGCACACGGCCTCTGGCACCGAGGGAGATTGTGTGTGTGGCATTGATGTAGAATTTTCACGTACAATTTTACATATCTGTATATTTATGTATTCTCATCTCCGTAATTTGCTATTTCTCCGTGCTATCTCAGGATTGCCGGTGTCGGCCGAGTAACCTTTACTAGGACACTGAAATAGTTATCACTTACCACTATTTAATGTCATCAATTGATTTACTGACTTGGCTAGGTATAGCCGCTTGTCTTTCGCAGTCGGCTATGTTCTCCGGCTCTAACCTCGCTTTCTTCTCCCTAGGACGTATGCGCCTCGAGGCAGAAGTGGAGAAAGGCAGCTCAGCAGCAGGTCGAGTACTTGCACTGCGTAAGGATTCGAACTTACTGCTCTGCACCATCCTCTGGGGTAATGTGAGTGTGAACGTGCTGCTTGCTTTGCTGAGTGAGTCGATCATGGCAGGCGTAGGAGGTTTTGTGTTCTCAACGGTGGGCATTACTTTCTTTGGCGAGATTATCCCGCAGGCCTATTTCTCGCGACATGCAATGCATGTTGGGGCTAAACTGGCTCCGCTTATTCGTTTTTACCAAGCGGTGCTTTTTCCTGTCGCTAAGCCGTGCGCGGTGATTCTTGATGGGTGGATTGGGCCAGAGGGTCCCACCTTTTATCGTGAACGTGACATAGAGATTATACTCGAAAAACATATCAGTGAGCAGACCTCAGAGATCAGTGCTAATGAGGGCAGGGGGGCGCTTAACTTCCTCGATTTGGATGATCGTTTCATTATTGATGAGGGTAACTCGATCAAGGCAGATACGATTTACACAATGCCTTCAAACTTGGATTTGCCTACTCTACCCGCACCGAATACCGAGCAAGGTCGTGAGTTCATCAATATGCTCAACAAGCACCCTAATCTACGCGCGGTGATTCTTGATGAGGACGACGGTAAGCCACAGCTCATCATCAATACGACTGAGTATCTGGGCACGCTCTACGCTGCAGAACAAGAAGATGAGGATGGCGCACGTGCTGAGCTTGATATTTATGAGTTTTGTCACCGCCCGATCATTGTTTTTGACAGCAAGACCACGCTGGATGATGTGCTCGGTGAGTTCGTCGTTGAAGCCAATGATAAGAACGACCACGTGGTAGACCGTGATGTTGTTATTTTCTGGAGTGATGAGCAGAAACGCATCGTCACAGGTGCTGATATCTTCGGCCGCCTGCTGCGTGGAATCGCACGGCGAGAGGCGGAGTGATGTGCTTGTTTATGGCTCTACCTCAAGTGCTCGAAGTTGTCGTAGAGATTCTCGATGAGTTGATACTCGGCGCTGTCTTTTTTGTGCCAATCGGGGTAGGCTTGATGAAGGGCTTTAGTGATGGCGTTGATCTCGGCGAGGGATGGTTTTTGACTGAGCCTGTCTGATTCGGCGGCGATGAGTTGGAAATCAGAGGCGCGCTGTTCGATGATTTTATCGAGGAGGTTTTCGCTGTCCTCATGCCCTTGTTTGATTGCCTTCTCGAGCCAATATTTGGCTGCTGATGGATCTTTGTCTGTGCCGCTACCATCATGGTAGCAAGTGGCAAGGGTGGCCTGTGCTTTACTAAGGTTTTGCTCAGCGGCTTTAAGATACCAGCCGTAGGCTTGCTGCTGATCAATATTCATGCCGCGTCCCTCTGTGTAACAGAGTCCAAGGTTATACTGAGCATTGGGGTAGCCTTGCGTTGCGGCTTGGTGCCACAGTTTGACTGATTCTTTGTTGTTTTTTTCAACGCCTCGACCTTCGAAGTAGCAGTGACCGAGGTTCATTTGGGCACTGGCGAGCCCTTGCTTGGCGGCTTTTTTAAACCACCGTGCTGCCTCGATATGGTTTTGGTCGACACCTTTGCCGTGGTCAAAGCACACGCCGAGGCTGTCTTGTGCGTCGGCGTGACCTCTCTCAGCGGCCTTGATATACCATCGCGCTGCCTCTTTGTGATCCCTGGTTACCCCAGCGCCATCAGCATAACATACGGCGATATAAAACTGAGCCTCGGGGTCTCCATGTCTGGCTGCAATTTTAGCACTTTTGAGGGCGCACTCGTGAGCTTCTTCTGAGTCGATTGTGTAGTCGTATTTAAAAACTCGATGGATGGTGGCTGGCTCTTGTTCAAATTGTTTGCCAGCTCGCATGATGCAGTTTTCAGCGTCTGGTAGCTTAATTGTGTAGAGCTCATGATCAGTATGATCTTGTTGAGGCTTCATAAGCTCACGTGTTCGTTGCTCAATCTTGGAGATGTTGTCGGCAAATAGAAATGCTGCCGCGAGCTCAAAACGAGTATCTGTCTCTGCTTGGGCTGATTCGGGGTCCCGAGTATCTGGGTGATCTAAGCTGGTTTGGACTTTGATACGGTCAGTGTCTGACTCGTTGCATTGGATGTAAATCCAGCCTGTTCTTGTTCCTGTAACCACGTGATAGAGAAGTATTTAATACATATAACATTTATAAACATGTAGTTTTAATGTCAAGGGTGCTTCTGGAGTAGCTAGGTCAGCTGTTGCATGTGTGAGCTCGCAAACAATTCATGGTTGACAGTGATTTGAAGCGATGGTGAAACTCCGACTTTACGATGACTTGGGAAGTAATAGTTGTTTATGTTATTCTAATCGCGGCAGTAATTCTGTTTGTCACAGATCGCGTGCGCACAGATATCGTCGGCATGCTGATTATTTCGATTCTTGGTTTGCTCGGTATCCTTGAGCCTAAGGAGCTATTGCAGGGCTTTAGTAATCAGGCCTTAGTGACTATTGCGGCAATGTTTGTGCTGAGTGCTGCCTTGATGCGTAGTGGCTTGGTGGCGGCTCTTGGGGGCAAGCTGACGGATTTATCAAAAGGTAGCCCACTGAGGTTCTTGGCACTTTCCTTGTTTGCCGTGTGTTTCATGTCGGCATTTATCAATAATACTCCGGTTGTGGTGGTCTTCATTCCAGCAGTATTGACGGTATGCAGTCGGCTAGGGCAAAGCCCCTCGAAGTTTTTGATGCCAATATCTTTCGCCTCGATGCTGGGGGGTAGTGCTACTTTGATCGGAACCTCGTCTAATATTCTGGTCTCGTCCTTATCTGCTGAGGCTGGTTATGGGGAGATTGGTATGTTTGAATTTACCGTGTTGGGCGGGGTGATTGTGGTAGTTGGAATGCTTTATTTGATTTTGTTTTCGCAACGCCTGCTTCCTGCACGCACTACTATCGCGTCAACACTCTCTGCCGATGATGTCAAAGAATACATCACGCAAGTAAAGATTGGCGCTGACTCGCATCTGGTGGGCAAGAAGTTCCAGGAGACTCCGTTGGCTAATGCAGGTGTGCGGGTGGCTGAATTGATCCGTGGTGAGCGTGTTCAGCGCCTGGAGAAAGATAATGAGTTGGAAGAGGGGGATATTTTACTTATTCGCGGAGACCTCAATAAGATTCTTGAGCTAGAACGTGAGCATGACATTAGGATATCAACCGATGCTGATGCGGGGGACGCTCGGGATGCTGAGGTGAAGCAGGTGGAGATGACGGTCTTTGAATTGATGGTAGCTCCTGATTCGCCTCTAATAGGTAGGACAGCACAGGATATTCGTTTTCGTGAGGATTATGGCGTGTCGGTGTTCGCACTGCAGCGGCGTGGACGTCACCACCAACGTGATATTACCGATTTAGAATTGCGCATGGGGGATATCCTTTTGGTGCGGGGCACGATGGAGGCTCTCGCTAAATTACGCAGCTATCGTGAGTTTATTCTCCTCGAGGGGGTGCACGATCAGGTCATAGAGAGGCACAAAGCTCCCCTTGCTATGGGTACGATATTGGCCATTGTTGGGCTGGCTGCATTCGGTGTTTTTCCGATCAGTGTCCTAGCCCTAACTGGTGCCGCTCTGATGGTGATGATGAAAATCCTAACCCCTCGCGATGCCTATCGCTCAATCGATTGGCCGGTGTTGGTTCTTATCGCTGGAATGATTGCACTAGGCAATGCAATGGGGAAAACTGGCGCGCTTGACCTTGCAGCGACAGGATTGATAGGCACAGTGGGCCAGCTAGGACCGCATGTGACTTTGTGGATTTTCTACTTTATGACCGCAGCACTGAGCTTGCTGATACTTAATAAGCCAGCCGCCGTATTGTGCACGCCCTTGGGTATCTTGCTGGCAACGCAACTAGGCGTTGATGGTAAGCCTTTTATCATGGCTGTGGCCTTTGCTGCCTCGACGGCAATGGCGACACCGATGGGTTATCAAACGAATCTACTGGTCTATGGGCCTGGGGGATACAACTATAAGGATTTCGTGTATTTTGGTTTGCCGCTCAATGTCCTCATTGGGGTGATTGCTTGTTGGCTCATTCCTCTGATATGGCCATTTTGAGTAATTGTTCGTGTTGAATAAGAAGCGTTATTGAAAATTAGAAATTGGAAATTGGATTTCTGCCCGAGCCGTAGTAAGTTTAGCAACAATGTTACAATTTATCGGACAAGGAGGCCCTTTTGCCTATGCGTTGGCACTTTTAGCGTTTGTGAGTTTATTGCTTATTTTTGAGCGGATATTCTTTTTTCAGAGAGTTAAAATAAACGTTGGTGATTTGCTGTTAGGACTGGCGAATCATGTCAGAAAAGGAGCGTTTGCTGAGGCTCTTCATGAAGCGGCTAGAGCGCCAGGGCCAACGGCGCGCGTGGCGCACGCTATCCTCATGCGTAAAAACCTTCCTCGTCGCGATTTGCGTGACGTGGCAAACGAGGCGGGTCAGTTGGAGGTGCCACGAATGGAGAGGAATCTGAGAGCGCTTTACGGTATAGCTTTGATCGCTCCATTAGTGGGTATGTTGGGAACGGTCAGCGGTTTGGCTAAGACGTTCATGGAAATGAACAAAGAAATGGGGTTTGCTTCTGCAGCTGAGATGTCAGGTGGTGTTTATGAGAGTCTGGTGACGACGGCATTGGGACTTTCTATCGCGATCCCAGTTTATCTTTTTTACTTATTTTTCTACGGTCGCGTAAAGCGTATGGTTCACCGCATTGAGCGAACCGGTGTCGAGATGGTTAATATTATTTGTGATGCGCGTGAGCAGTCTGAAATTGTTTCTTTCAGAAAGGAAGCCGATGAGATTTCTGGTAAAAAGAAAACAAAAAGCGATCAATGAAGCTTGAGATGACATTGCCGGCGAGACCCGGATTTCTACATATGCTTCCCGGGCTTGATATGATCGCTTTGATTCTCATGTTCCCATTGTTGGGGCCATCGTTTGTGCAGCAGACGGGTATCGATGTGCAGGTGCATGAGTCTCCTTGGCGCTATGAGCAGATGGATAATCCTATTGTGGTTACTCTGGGTGCCACGGTAGGGGATCAAGTGGTACCTGTTTGGATAAATAAGAATGAAATATCTTTGGCTGAACTAGAGGTCGCTATTGAGGCTCTTCGATCTGAAGAGGGGGGAGACGCGATAACGACAGTAGTGATAAGATCAGATGTTTCTGTGCCGAGTGGTATTGAGAAGCAAGTGGTGAACCGTGTGATTAAACTTGGCCTCAAGTGTGGACTGGTTGGCAGGCCAATGGGGCAAGGTCAATAGGGCTCTATGAGGTTAACTTACTGAACAGCAATTTAAGTTAAACAAAGATGTATTTTATCCGCAACAAGAAGCATAGACGAGACCAAGATGCTGGGCTTATCTTTCATTGGCGTGGTTTCAGAAGACACCATTCAGGCAAATTGATAGGGTTGTTGTTTGCTTGTCTTTTTTTTGCTTTTTCGGTCTATGCAGTAAAAGTGGAGACAATGCGTTCACCGCTTCAGTCAAAGCGAGAAGGGGCTGTGATTATGCTTCGTCCCAATGACCCAGTAGTGCGAAACTTATTACTGCAAGTGGAGAACAAGTCTCCGTTTCCATCGAGATGGGACCCTGCTATAGATGATGAAGTGAATCGCAGAATTTCTTCCGCGAGAGATGAACTTGATGGAGAGCTATGGCGTTATCAAATGCAACTTCAGCCGTTACCTACAATAGATCGTTCGCCAAGTTTGACCTCCATTACGCAATCGGCCAGTGAGCTTTTTGATGTTATGCCAAATCATTGGCAAGAGTTTGCTCCAAAAGAGGGCTTTGTGGCACCTGAGCCTCCAGTCATTCAAGTCAGGGTAGTGGCTAGTCAGCAAATAAAATCAAGAATTGTGGGCAATAAGCTGGAGTTGCCTAACAAATTAGTTGTTGATGAGGGCTACGGGCAAATATTTCGTTTCCAAATTGCACTTGATGCTGCTGGATATGTGAGTAACTGCACGCCGCTTCCGGGTGGTACTGTCGATTCGGTAAAGATCACAGACCGACAGCGAAATTTGGCTGCTTGGTTGCGTGCACAGCGTTTCAGTGATGGTGGTAAAGAAGCGGCGGCGATGGTGGTTGGCCAATTGGAGCTACAAATTGAAGCACTCGTCCGATGATTGAGCTTACTTTGGAAGAGTTAGCCCTCTGGCTTTTGGGGGTTCCACTTCTAGGCATCGGCTTCGCTGTATTTTTAGCCCACCTCAATCGACGTGGGCGAATTCGTCTCCGAAAGAGAGAGATCGTGACTTGCCGTGTCTGTGGCCACATCTACAAAGACAAGTCGAGGGATGCTCACCCATTGTGCCCTGAATGTGGCCGTGCTAATGATCGTGGTGCGCCACGCCGTCTGGGCTAATAATGGTTTGTTATCAGTGCTTGCACTCTAGGAGATCTATACAATAATAGCGGCTCGTAACGTTCTTTGGCTGAGCCATTCGTGCTTGTCATCACATCATGTTACCTATGTTAATACACATCACAATTATATGAACGATCGCAGAGTTGTTATCACCGGAATTGGAGTGCTCAGTCCATTGGGGAATGATTTACAAAACACGTGGGAGGGCTTGAAAGCAGGAAAGAGTGGTATCGGCCCAGTCACACTGACTGACCCAGAGCCTTACCCATGCAAGATAGCGGGTGAGGTCAAAGATTTTGATCCTGCACCATGGTTTAATAATCCTAAAGACGCCAGACGTTGTGATCGTTATGCGCAGTTCGCTATCGCGGCCTCCAAAATGGCGATCAATGACTCAGGTATTGATGATGAGGGTATTGATCGAAATCGTGTCGGTGTGATGGTAGGTAGTGGTATCGGGGGCTTGGGAACTTTAGAGAATGAGCACACTAAGTTACTCAATCGTGGAGCATCTCGCGTATCGCCTTTTGTAATCCCAATGATGATATCAAACATCGGTAGCGGCATTCTCTCTATGGAATACGGTTTTGGTGGACCTAATATGGTGATAGTAACCGCGTGCGCTACCTCAAATCACAATATTGGTGAGGCATGGAGGATGATTAAGTTTGGTGATGCAGACGCCTTTGTTTGCGGAGGTGCTGAAGCAACCATTCTACCGATGGGACTGTCAGGATTTAGTAACATGAAGGCGCTGAGTACTCGTAACGATGAGCCAGAGCGCGCCTCACGTCCATTCGACACGGGCCGAGATGGTTTTGTCATGGGCGAGGGGGCTGGAGTGGTCGTGATCGAAGAGTATGAGCATGCTAAAAAACGTGGAGCAACGATCTATGCTGAGCTGGCCGGTTACGGTGTCAGTGGTGATGCTTACCACATGACTTCGCCACATCCTGAAGGTCTCGGTGCGGCACGTTGTATGGACATGGCTTTGGGGCACGCTAAGATGAATGCTGACGAAGTGACTTATGTTAATGCTCACGGCACATCAACGCCAATGGGTGATATTTGTGAGTCGAAGGCGATCAAGAAAAGCTTTGGTAATCATGCCAAAGACGGACTCATTGTCAGCTCGACGAAATCTATGACTGGGCACTTGCTCGGTGCTGCTGGTGGTGTTGAGCTAGCGGCCTGTTTGATGGCGATGAAGGAGAATGTCATTCCTCCAACAATCAATCTCGAGGACCAAGATCCAGAATGTGATCTGGATTACACCCCGAACGTTGCGCGTGAAGTCGAGGTGAAAAGTGCCTTGAGCAATTCCTTTGGCTTTGGCGGTCATAATGCGTCATTGCTAGTGCGCGAGCTTGATTAATGGAACACATCTACCAGCGTCACGCTCAGTTTGCCGATACCGATGCGGCAGGTGTCGTGCACTTTGCAAAAATCCTTTGTTATGCAGAGGAGGCTGAACATGATTTGTTAGCTAAGCTCAATATTCCATTGTTAGCAGATGGTGGTTGGCCACGGGTTAAGCTGAGTTGCGAATACACAAAGCCTGTGCAAGCTGGCGACCTTGTCCATGTTGCGATATCGCCGAGCCAATTAGGAACCAGCTCTATCGTATGGAGGTTCTCAATGAATAGTAATGGTAACGAGGTTGCCAACGGTGAAATGAAAACCGTAAGAGTCGACGCGACAGGTAAGCCAAGTCCACTGGAAGAGAGTTGGCGCGATGCGCTCGGTAGCTAGATAACCAGACAACATCCCAAGTGTCGCGGCTATTTGCTGAGTAGTTCAATCAACATGGCCATAGTCGTGTGGTATGAAATCGTCAGGCTTTTAGCAGAGATGAGATCAAGGTCGTCGCCTGACTGGTGCCACCAATGAGAATGATTGAAGTCTGCACCGATGATGTCGATGGTCGGCACACCAGCTTTGTTGAGGTAAAGGTGGTCATCAATGATGTTGCCCTGGGCTATGCTGTAGTGCTTTTCGTATCCATTTAAGGATGCTGCATCAAGGAGTGCTTTGTAGAGTGTGCGATCGGTGTCTGCTGGTACGGCGATTTTTAAGTTCTTGTGACCTATCATATCGAGAACAATGCCGAAGGTCGGTTTTGGTTGACGATCGTAAAGTGACAGGGCGTAGGCCCTGCTACCATAGAGGCCGTCTGTGGGGGTGATGTTTTCGCCGAATGCCTCTTCGCCATCGAAGAATACAATTTCTAACTGCTTGGCGAGCTCAGGATGATTTTTGCCGAGTTCAGTAGCCAGCTCAATGATGAGTGCGCATGCAGAGGCGGCATCATCAGCGCCCAAGAAGTTAGGAATGCCAGGGATGAGCTTGGAATCGAGATGGGCGCCGAGGATGCCCTTGGTGTTTATCGCCTTCAGATCATCAAGTGTTTCAAGCTTATCGACATCGTAGCGAGCGATTAAGTTAACGAATGTTTTGTCGCCAAGCGGGGTATTTCTTACCACTGCCTGGCTCATCGTACTCCAGCCGTGTTGGGCGAGTTGTTTTGAGATATATTGTTGAGCTTTCTTCAGCCCCTCAGAATCAGCTGGACGAGGTCCGCAGGCAAGTAGGCCCTCAGTATGAGCATAGGCTGCCTTACCATGGCGATCTACCGGGTTGCTGATCTGCTTGAATGTGAGTAAGCCTCCGAAGGCAACAAGAATAAGAACGAGTGGGAGTGGGATTTTTATTTTCACGTTCTGTGGAGGAATACTGTCAGGGCCAATAGCGAACAGAATCCAGTGATCTAGGTTGGCTACCGGGTGCTTGCTTGGTGCCGCAGGGGCAGGTCACTAGAGTTGAATACCCAGTAGGTCGAGTATGCGCTGGAGATCATCATTGCCATAGTAGGTGAGCTCTATTTTCCCTTTTTTGGGGCTGTGTTTCATTTTCACCTCCGTGGCAAAGCGTTCCCTTAAGGTGTCTTGAATCTGAGCAATCACAGCATTGGCCTCATCGCTTCCGCTGCTATTTTCGTTGCCGCTGGTCTGGTTGGATTTTTTCTCGGGGGCAAGCATCGCTTTGGCGAGTCGCTCTGCTGCACGCACGGTAAGTGACTTCTTGAGAATTTGGTCTGCGACGAGGCGTTGGGTTGCATCATCCTTGATCGATAAGATTGCTTTCGCGTGACCAACGCTGAGACGCGCCTGCGCCACGTGGTCTCTGACTTCCGGATCAAGCTCCATGAGGCGCATCGCATTGGCAACCGTGGCGCGTGACTTGCCGACACGCTTGGCGATGATGTCTTGCTTGATACCGAAATCTTTCGCTAATTGAACGTAGCCTTGGGCTTCCTCGATAGGGTTGAGGTCCTTGCGCTGAATGTTCTCGATCAGAGCCATCTCAAGAACTTCCTGATCGCTCGCCTCGCGAATGACAATGGGTACTTCTGTTAGTCCGAGTGCTTTCGATGCTCGCCAGCGGCGTTCTCCTGCGATGAGCTCCATGTTGCCGCTAACCTCACGGACAATCAGAGGCTGGATAATACCGTGTTGACTGATGGAGTCTTTAAGCTCGTCGAGCTGACCTTGGATAAAGTGCTTACGGGGCTGCAGTGGGCTGGGGACAACGCTATCAA
>CBFHKM010000064.1:5112-11133 GCA_965656385.1 Oceaniferula sp. | reverse complement strand
ATCAGGAAACTTCTTTCCCCATTTGCCAAAGCTCGTCGTCGTGCCCCTATCCTCCCAGAAGCCAGAGCCACTGACCGCCCAACGGATCGGAAAACCTCTTTCTTGAAATTTGGTAATGGAGTCCAGCATGGTCTTGGCATTTGTCTGCCAACCGAGGGCTGCCCATGATTCCCAGCCGAGCTCAAAGAGGCGGGACTTGGGCTTGATGAGAGGGTAGCCTTTTTGAACAAGTAGCTTCTGGTAGCTGGCGTAGATGTCTTTCATGCTGCCAGTGAAGTAGTAGAAGGTGGCAGCGCCGGCGCCAGTGGCGGTGGTTTTGAAGCGGCTTTTGCTCAGGGTGATAGAGCGGTTGAGGCCGTCAAAGGTGACGCTGGCGAAGTTGTTCCGTGGGAAGATGACAAAGGAACTCAGCCAGCGGTATTTGCCGCCATCGTGCTTCAATGAGTAGGTGGTTTCCTCTTCATTGACGAGGTTGAGGGTCTGGTTCCAGCCGCCGGTATCACCGAGACCATAGGCGACGGGCATGCCGCCGAGCTGGAGGGCTATTTTATGGGGCTTGTTTGGCGTGGCAGGTTGGTCGGGGCTGATGGTGACCGCTGTGTAACCCATGTCGTGTTTGATAATGAGCTTGGCCCGTTCTCCTTTTTTGGAGACGAGCTGAAAGGAGTGTTGATCGATTGTGCTGATTACACTCAGTGCAGAGCCGTTCAGGGAGGCTCCTGCCACGTGGTGCGCCGGGGCGAGTGTGCTGCCCTGCTGATCCAAAAGAGAAAAACGAAGGCCCTCGGCATGAATCTCCATTTGCCTATCTCCCAGTGGGATGGGGGCAAGCTCGGCGGCGGCAATACAGGGCAGGCTAAGTAGCTGGCAAGCTATGCTGAGCATGGATTGCCTGTTTTTAACTGAGAATAGACGCGACATCTGCACACCTACATTACGCGCTTAGCCTCAGAGGTATATCAGATTTTTACGCCATAAAACAATACTTTTGCGACAGCCAGCAAATGTCAGACCTGAGCTAGCGAGGTCTTTGGACCTAGATTTAGAGAAGACCTCTCGCTTTGAGATTGTTAAGTCGGCGTGCAACATCGACAAGGCCGTCAATGACGACTTCGTTGTAGCTGCGGCCGTCAGTAGTATCAACACCGTGCCCCTTGACTGCTTCCCTGAGGGTCTCCAAAGCAATGTCATCATGGTGGAAGAGCTCAACAAAGGCATGTTTGAGCTGACCAGTTTTGGCGGCAGCTGTGAGGAGAGCACCAATCCAGCCGTCATCGGTGGAGAGACATCCACGGGTGGTCTTTGCGGATGCATGGAATAGACCCATCTCACCGGCGGCTGCCATTTCAGCGATAGCGGCCTCATTTTCCGGAATGCTCAAGTCGGAGTCACCACAGTGAGCGGCGTCAACCATGAGTCGGAAGAACTTGTTGCCTATGATCTGGTTAGTCCGCTCGATGACCTTCCATGCCTTGGGAATATTGGTAAATGTCGAAAACTCTATACCGCGGAGAAATTCAAGGTGCCAGTGCTCAATACAGCTGTCCGCAATTTCGTAATCCTGATAAACGCGTGCGTGAACTTTGGCGAGCTGCTCGACAGCGGCATCGTAATCGGCATCTTCTTTGGCCGGTGAACCACTCATCCACTCTTCAAAGGATGTCGAGGCCACGTTGGCGATGCCATATTTTTTGGCGGTATTAATGCCATCTCCCAAGAGCTCAACGATCTTGTCTTCGTCAGCAGGGTTCATCGGATTAGCTCCACCGACCATCATGATAATATGAATTTCAAGGTCTAGCTCACGTAGGCCTGAGATCATATCATCGGTGTCTGAGGCGACGACACCCGGGAAGGTGGAAATCTGCACGGCACCGATCTTGACGGGTGATGCCTGACAGAGGTGGGCCATTTCACTCACCACAATGAGCTTGCCATCATCGCCTCTGGGAAGATTGCCATCATCGTCGGGAACAAGTCCACCGACGAACTTAATATGAGTAGGGACTACGCCAAGGATGACGTCTGATTTTAAAGTGATAGTGGATGACATAATTTAGAGTGTTGATGAAGATTAAGATAGGTTGAACCAAGTCGAAACCTTAATGGTTTTGACTAGTAGGTGACATCATTTTTGATGTGGCGTGTTGTGGCGTGTTGTCGGGATTTATGGGCTGTTTGGATTGCCAATTTGGCGAAGTAGCTGGAGGGCTTGCTGGTAGTTTCGGTCTATGCCTAGGCAGTTGCGGCATGCCTCAAAGGCTTCCATTTTCTGGCCCATGCGCAGATGCACAGTAGCACGGGCGTAGGGTATGGATGGATCACTCGGGTCGAGTTGCTCTGCTCTGTAAAGTGATTGAATAGATTCATTGAGTTTGTTTTGGCTAGCAAGCAGTAGCCCTAGATTTTTGTGGGCGCGATGATGGCTAGGAGCCATAGAAATGACTTTGCGAAGCATTACTTCGGTTTTTTCTGTTTGTCCTAGTTCGGCGTAGGTCAGTGCCTGTAGGTAGAGGTAATGGGGATTTTCGGGGTCAAGCTTGGCAGCAGCTTTAAGCTGGGTGAGGGCGTCTGCTGGTTTGCCCATTTGGCTGAGTAAGATGGCGTAATACTCGCGGGTAGCAGCAGAAGTTTGGTCGAGGGCGAGTGCTTTTTTGATCCATTGCTCAGCTTCAACTAGTTTGCCAGCATCTAACTCAAGCTGCATCATGCGCATGGCACCTGTGGGTTGGTCTGCTGTGAAGGCGATGGTTTCCTTGAGCTCTTTGAGGGCTTCTGATCGCTCAGACAGGCGAGTTCGCCAAGCCCAAGATGCAGCCAATCTAACTTCCTTAACTGAGTCCTGAAGCATGGGCTCTAGCCATGGGCCGTTGCCCGGGCTGAACTCAAGGACTTGGCAAGCGGAGGCGCGGACGAGCGAATCCTCACTGCGAACTGCCTGGCGTGCTAGTTTTTGAACCCGAGGGTCAGTTGCAAAGCCTTGCATGATCTGAATGAGAGATGCCTGCCAGTAGGGGTTGGGCTCTTGCTTGTATGCGGTGAGCATGGCATCGAGGCTATTGGGGTTACCATTGTAAACGTTGCTAATGGCTCGGGTGCGAGCCCGTTGCCGTTGGCGTTCTGGGGTGTGGAGTTTATCCCCATACCAGGTATTGGTCCATTTGATAGCCCAGTCGGTGTCTTTGTCTACGTGGCATTTATTGCAAGCGTTGGGGATATTGAGCTCCTTGGTTAGCTGCGGGTCTGGCACGTGGAAGCCGTGATCCCGTCGGTGGTCACGTCCCATGTAGGTGGTTTGTGACATGTGGCAGTCGACACAGGAATGACCGGAGCCAACATCGTTGTGTTTACCGACACCAAAGTGCTTGGTGTGGGAAACTGGATCGATGATGATGGCGCCACTGATGCGCCCGTTCGAGCCACCTGAGTGGCAGGACATACACAGGGCGTTGTTAGTGAGTGGCAGCTTAAGCTGGTTGCTATGTGGGTCATGGCAGTCAGAGCAACGCACCCCTTTGTGGCCCATATTACTGGTGCGCAGCGACGTCCAGACGTAGTCTTCGTCGAGAATTTGTCCATCTGCATAGAACAAGTTTGGCTGAACTGGAAGCTGGAGTTGAAAGTGGTCACCAAATTGATCACCTACATGGAAGTTGTCATCGAATGCGGCACGGCGGCTGTGACAGGTGGCGCAGTTTTCAAAGACCCTGTCAGGGTGGTTTTTTTTCATCTCCTGATGAGCAGGGATATCGATTAGGCAGCCGGATTTTTCATCAGCGTTTTCCGCGATATTGCCATGGCACTGGGTGCAGCCGACTCCCATTTCCTTCCAGTGGCTATTGTAGGAATCGGTTTTGAGGTCGTAGTTTTTGCGGTAGTCGGTCATGTGACACCAGGCACATTGGGTGTTCCATGTCATGCCACGCCCGGTCCAGTGACCCCAGTCTGACTCACTACGCTGATCGCCGCCGAAAACATCGAACCATTCTTTTTGGTGAGGATCCCAGGCGGCACTCGGGGTTTGCCAGCGACCACCACTGGCTGCGACGAGATATTGAATGAGGGGATCAACTCCGATTGCCATACCGACGCTATGCTCTTTGTCGTTGGCGTTGACGCTGAGTTTTTCTTCTTTTTTGGTAAATTCCCATTTTTCGACACCATGGAATTTCTTGCTGGCGAAGGGTTCGCTATCGAGTGTGAGATCGAGCAGTCGGTTGGCTTGGCCGTGATGTGATGCCTGCCAGTGGTGATGAATGTCTTTGTGGCACTCCTGGCATCGTTGGGAGATGGCATTTTGTCCGGGCTGTTTTGCCAGGCTAGCGTGAAGCTCTGGGTGCGAGTTGTCGCTGCTTTCAGTCTGCACAGATGATAGATCGGGCTCATTGGCTTGAGCTCGATCATCGCTGGCGTCACGTTTGCTACAGCAGCATAAACTGAGTATAAGCAAGCAAGTGATTAAATATGGGTAGCGGGTTTTTATCACGAAGACAATGACGGCGGGGTGTGCAAGAAAGCTAGTGAAATTTCAGCTCTTGGAAAAGAATCTGGCTAGCATTAAAAAGAGCGTGGATCGAAATAGGTGCCCACAAAGATCCGCTTAGCTCGTAAGCAAGTGCAAGTACGATTGCCAAAAAGATGAGTGGAATGAGTGCGGTGATATTAAAATGTACGATGCCAAAAAGCAGGGAGGATAGGAGTGTGGCGAAGAGTCGACCTGAAAAGCGTTTAGTGGTGGTGTAGATGTATCCTCGGAACACAATTTCCTCTGCAACGGGAGCAATGAGGATGGCGCTGATTGCGATCATGATACGCACGGCAATGGCATTGGCTTCCTGGTAGGTTTTGACTGTCTCTTGCAATTTAGCGTCGCTGCCGAATTGTTCTTCCAACCAGCCGCTGTAGCCATGGTATTCAATGAAAAAGAGAAACATGTATGCTAGAATGACACCACCTGGTGTGATCACCCAGAGGTAGCGCGCATGTTTCCAATCTAAACCTAAAAAATCTCTGATGCGGACGCCTCTCGCCCTGATCATGACGGCAACAAGCATTGGGGGAACTAGTTGCACGATGATGCCTATAGCAAGGATGATGGGCGTGATATGAACTTGTACTGGATTTCCTTTTTCATCGACCTCTGCTGGGGTCAAGTAGTCTAATAAAAATACAGCGTAGATGCAGAAGAAGATGGCGAGGCCAAGCAGGTCGAAGATGTTGAGCGCGTTGGTGCTGACGAGGCCTTTACGATGTGTGTTGATACTAGGCTTTTTATGACGAGCATATCGGCTAAGGGGAAAAACCATTGCTAGCATGGCTACACAAAGGAAGTAGCCGTAGATGAAAATCGAATCCGCGCTTATTGGAATTTCAGGAATGGTAATGTTGAAAGGCATCAAGTGGGCGGCACTATAGTGCATGAACTTGAAGTTTGAAGTTTGAAATTTCAGAGATTCAGTGTTGTGATCGGGGCATGTCTAATTCCGGTGCCAATGCCTCTGAAGAGCATAATCAGACTAGTAACCAAACTAGTAATATGACTGGCAATAAAACCAGCAGTGAATTGTTGGTTGATGCAGCTTCAGAGCTGATACATGCATTGAAGCCTTTGACTTTCGAGGACCCAGTCAGTCATGTCTATTTGCCCACCGAGTATGCTTGGGATCGGCACTGCGAGTATTTAACAAGATATGGCGAAGGTCATAAAAAGGTCATCATGCTGGGAATGAATCCGGGGCCATGGGGTATGGCACAAACGGGTGTTCCATTTGGGGAGATTCCCTCGGTGCGCGATTGGATGGGCATATCAGGCCCTGTGGATAAGCCTGAAAACGAGCACCCTAAGCGTCCTGTGGAGGGCTTTGAGTGTAACAGATCGGAAGTCAGTGGACGACGCCTGTGGGGTTTGTTTGCCGATAAGTTCCCCAATGCTACTGATTTTTTCCAAGACCACTTTGTTGCTAATTATTGTCCACTGGTTTGGATGGGTGAGACGGGCAAGAATATTACGCCCGATAAACT
>CBFHKM010000064.1:0-5013 GCA_965656385.1 Oceaniferula sp. | reverse complement strand
TCAAGACCACTTTGTTGCTAATTATTGTCCACTGGTTTGGATGGGTGAGACGGGCAAGAATATTACGCCCGATAAACTGCCAGCTGCAGAGATGGTGCCAGTGGAAAAAGCTTGTCGGGCGCATCTTGCAGCAGCGATCGGAGCCCTAGAGCCAGAGTGGCTGATAGGTGTTGGTGCCTATGCGGAGAAAAAATTGATCGAAACAGCGAAGGAATACTTTCCTGATAAGCAGTTTAAAGTCGGCAAAATTCTACATCCTTCGCCGGCATCGCCGATCGCAAACCGCGGCTGGGAGCCGCAGGCAGAGCGTCAACTTCTGGATCTAGGAGTATGGTCCTAGCCAATTCATGCTGAGTCTGTAAGGACTGAGCTTGGTCTTAAGATTGCGTTTCCTTAATGTAATCACCAACCCACTCAATGCCGTAGTGGCCATTGACGAAATCGGGGTGGTTCATGATTTCTTGCTGGAATGGAATCGTAGTCTTGATGCCCTCGATTTTAAATTCTGAGAGCGCACGTTTCATGCGCTGAATCGCGATATTACGAGTCGATGCGGTGACAATGAGCTTGGCAATCATTGAGTCGTAATGCGGTGGTACGCTGTAGCCAGAGTAGACGTGGGTATCAACCCGGACACCTTTGCCACCTGGAGTATACCACAGCGTGATGGTGCCGGGACTTGGCGCGAAGTTGTTGTATGGATCTTCGGCATTGATGCGGCATTCGATCGAGTGACCGCGTGGGTTGGTATTTAGCACGTGGTGCGAGAGGGGCTCATTAGCCGCAACACGAATTTGCTCTTTGATGAGCTCGCATCCCATGACCTCCTCGGTGACTGGGTGCTCTACCTGAATCCGAGTGTTCATTTCCATGAAGTAGAAGTTCTCGGCTTTTTCGTCGACGAGGTATTCGATGGTTCCGGCATTTTCGTAGCCGATGGCAGTGATGAGCTTTACTGATGCCTCAGCCATTTGCTGGCGAAGTTCCTCGGAGATGAGTGGTGAGGGACATTCCTCAATGATTTTCTGGTTACGGCGCTGCATGGAGCAGTCACGCTCACCAAGTTGAACGAAGTTGCCATGGGTGTCACCGATGACTTGAATTTCGATGTGATGCGGCTTGAGAACGAGCTTTTCCAAGTAACAATCTCCGTTGCCGAAGCAGGCGATCGCTTCTTGGCTGGCTTGGTTATACATTTCAATAAACTCAGCCTCTTCAAAACAGGGGCGCATGCCACGGCCACCGCCGCCAGCGGTTGCTTTGATCATTACTGGGAAGCCGATATCCGTGGCTAGCTGTAGTCCGTGTTCAGCAGAATCAAGCATTCCATCCGAGCCGGGTGTCACAGGCACGCCATTTCCTACGGCGGTAGCGCGAGCTGTGTTTTTGTCACCCATTTTGCGAATTACGTCCGCGGAGGGTCCGATGAATTTGATCTGGCAGCTTTCGCAAATTTCAACAAAGCGTGCGTTTTCTGAGAGGAATCCGTATCCAGGGTGAATGGCATCAGCCCCTGTAATTTCAGCAGCAGCAATGATCCGGTCTGGCTTCAGGTAGCTGTCTTTGCTTGGCCCCGGTCCAATACATACAGCTTCATCAGCGAGCTGAACATGCATGGAGTCGACATCGGCCTCTGAGTAGACGGCTACTGATGCAACTCCGAGTTCGCGGCATGCGCGAATGATGCGGAGGGCGATTTCACCACGGTTGGCGACAAGAACTTTCTTAAACATAGAGAGATGGGAAAGAGGCTGCTATTGGAGCGGGGGGCTATGAAGGCCTTAGGAGATTTGGAAAAGGGCGTCGCCAAATTGAACTGGCTCACCATCTTTGGCAACGATGGCAGATACCGTGCCAGAGGTTTCCGCCTTGATCTCGTTCATAACCTTCATGGCTTCAATGATGCAGATGGTTTGGCCTTCACTGATGGAATCACCGACTTTGACGAAAGCGGCGGCGTCAGGTGAAGAGGCTGAGTAGAAGGTGCCTACCATCGGGGCGGTGATCGCATTACCTGCTGGAGCATCTGCGGCTGCTTCGCTGCCTGCTGGTGCTGCTGGCGCGGCTGCAGGAGCCGATGCGGCTGCGGGCATGGCAGCTTGTGCTACTTGCACGATATCAGCGCCTTTTTTCATTTTTAGGTCGACTCCTTCTTCCTTGAGATGGAAGTAGCTCAGCTCGTGTTGGTCCATGAGCTCGACGATTTTACGAATTTCCTTAAGATCCACGTTAGTAATAGTTGATGTTGATGAAGCGAAAGGGAACATCCCGTGTCACTTGCTATGAACGCAATACTAGTTGTCGGGTGTGGTCTGCGTCAAGCCAATCTACTACGTGTATGAACTGCTTATTTCAGGCTGATAGCATGAGCTTACTTCTAAAAGATCGATTTTCTTAATTCAGTTTGATGTCTAGCTCATAGCCTGTCAGGCTATCTGCAATGATTTCCCGCAAGAAGATTCATTACGAAGCTACAGGCTGGTTGGGCCAATACCTTTACCATTTTGGGCGCTATTCGAGTATTCCGCTGGTTTATGACGATTTGTTGCGTTTCACCGGCTCTATCCCTTATGAGGACCCCAAAGGGCGGGAGACGCTATGGCTTACGGTGATGTATCCTCATGAGGTGATGATGGAGCTTCGGCCTCAGTTGACGAAAATTTACACCGACTTGAAGGTTGGGGGAGATTCAACTCACCATGAACACCTGACGGTTGACCGCATTGATTTTGGTGAATTTGGAAACTCTAGGCCATTTAGAATTCGCATTACGAATCAGTATAATGATAACTCAGATTATTTTTATGTGAAGCATGCGGATGCATCTCGTATTTATGGTCTGGAGCTTGAACACATTTTGTCGCCCAATAGGATCAATTATCTTGCCCGTGGCAATACACTGATTGAGGAGCATATTGCCGGTATCCCCGGAGACACATTCATCAATCAGTATTTGCCTAAACCGGAAATTAACAAAGTGCGGGTGGCGAAGGAGTTTGTGAAGTTCAATGAGCGATGCTTTATTCGTCTGCTCGGTGATATGCGCTCGGTTAATTATGTGTTAGAAATAACACCTGACTTTGAAGCTGTGCAATACCGAGTCCGGCCAATCGACTTCGATCAGCAAAGTTATCATGGTAGGGCGAAGACTTACATGGCGTATCACTTTGACAGTAACAAGGTGGTTACAAGGATGAGCTTCCGAGAGATGAACCGCCAGACTATTGCTCAATACGCCGAGGAAGAGCGTACCCAGATGGCGCGTCGTGCGCGGGCGGAGCGCGCCAGGCTTCAGGCGTTACTGCGAACGATGGAGAGGGAGGAGTTAGCCCCGATGGAAAATATTGTTCGTCTCAGAAACGGCCTAAATCGTATACATAGCACTGATCAATTCACAGAATGTCAAACGATGGGGGCATTAACAAAAAAGCATATCGATTGGATGCTTTTTGATTCTGATTTTTCTTACCAGGCAGGCCGTTAATTTTTTGTCCTAGACTGTAAATTATTTGCAACGTGACAGGGTCGCTAAGGCGTAACCAGTGCCATAAGCATAATGGTAGTTATAGAGTGGGTAGTCCCACCAGCAGCCATTCTTTTCTTGTTTGGAAATGATTAAATCTGAGAGCTTTTGTTTCCATTTGGCTTGCTCTTTGGGAGGCAGGAAAAAAATACACTCTGAGGCGTAGTAGTGGCCATAAAAGTAAAAGTAACCTGATACTGCTGCCGGTGCTTCATGTGGAACTGGTCGTTTGCGGCCATGATCAAGCCAACCCTGGCGGTCAAAAAGTCTCTGCAACCAGGTGCGAATAACTTCGTTGGTGACCTCGGTATCGCCGAATTTTTTCAAAGCAGCATTGCAAGCTTGTGAACGTCCGAGCGATCCTGCTGGTCTATTGATAGGCCGACGCGGAGCCCATCTATGTCTGAAAGAATAGGTGTATGAAAAATCTGGGTTACGCTGTAGTTGGATTGATTGAACGGCGCGCTCGACGATTACGGCGGGCAGTTCAATCGCCATAGTGGTGGCGGCGTCATGCATGGCGAGTAATGCCGTCGCAGTTGTGAAGCTCATGATGCTGCCAGAGGGTTTTGCGGTGACATGATCAAAGTCATAATAGCCCCAACCTTTGTTGACGTCTTCGTGGCGTTCTAAGCGTTTGATTTGAATGAGGGCTTGGCGACGATACTCCTCTCTCTTGGATGGATCACTATGGTAGCGGTAGAGTGATGCTAGCGCACGAAGACTGTATGCGTGTGCCCAGATACTGTAAGTTGCCCGCGGGTTTATATTACGCACATTGGGAAGGGTTTTTAACAACCATGCTTCACCGCGTGTGATCGCGGCAAGTGTGGCTGTTCGATGGTCTCTAGTTTCTAGTAATCCGTGAAGAGCGAGTGAAGAGCTCGCAACCCGAAACGCCTGATGAGCGTCGGGAACTGGGGCGTAAATGTTTAGCCCTTTGGTGAGGGTTGCATTACCCCATGAGCCATTGGTGTTTTGGTGTGACACCAAGAAGTCGACTCCTCTTTTGATGAAGGCATCAATATTGGCTTTGCTCGTGTACTCCGCTTGATTTGCGCAAGTGGTAGCGGTCGCTAGAATGCCAGTGAGGAGAATAGTTTTGACCATGGCATTGACAAGTTGATGAGTTCTTTATGTGATCACTTTACAATGACTTGGCCAATGTCGAGGCCTTGGGTGATGACAGCTGATTTCTTGTTGGAAGCTCCTATCGTTACCTTACGTATTGATGATTTTCCATCAGCCAGCTTGACTTGAACGCTATGACCACCATCCACGGTTTCCTGAAGGTAATCAACGGGTACTTGAATAGCTTCCTCGATCACTGAGCTAATGATTTTGACCTCGGCTTTCATGCCGGGCACTGCACTGATATCGGTAGGAAGGGTGGCGGTGATGGTGGTGAGATATAGGTTTTTTGCGGAAGGGTAGTCGGCAATGTCATTTACCTTCACAGGAAAGCGCTGGTAGGGATTGAGCTTCGTGCT
>CBFHKM010000063.1:0-11335 GCA_965656385.1 Oceaniferula sp. | reverse complement strand
GTGTCACTACCTTGTAAAAAACGAACTTCGGGTAGTAAATACTCTAGGCGACCACTGACACTTGCCTGATACTGCATCTCCTCACGGAACTGACCGAGATCCAAACGTTTTTTATTTATGACCTGTTGCAGCTTCATCTTCTCGAGATCTAGCTTTTCACGAGGATAACTCATCGCGTGCTTAAGGCGAGCGTCTGCGATATCCTTCCTAAACGAAGCTACTGCCTCATCAATCTCATCACCCAGACCGACAGCCTCTGGAAGCCGCTTAGATAGAACCAGCTCACTTATCTGCTCATCTAATTTTTTAACAGCCTCCTCAAGCTTCTTTGCTTCACCCTTAAATTTTTCATCCAAGTCACCCAGCTGATATTGCAAGTCCTGCTCAGCCAATGCGAAGTCTTTCTCCTTCTGCTCCAGCCTCTCGCGATCCATCAGCGCCCAGACTTCCCGTGCCTTCACCTGCTCCCCGTCTTTCTTAAAAAACTCAATTTCTCCACTGCCGGATGCTGCCAGCACAAACTCCTCGGCCAAGGGTGAGAGCAGGCCACTAGCGCTACCCAACCAAATCATTTCAGCCTCTTTAAAAGAAGCCAAATCCAACTCTTTCGACCAAGTTGGCGTTGTCAACAGTAGCAACAATATCAACAATTTATTTCCAAGCATTCTCATCCCAAATCCAAAATTCTAATTCCTGGTTGATGATACTTTTGTTGATCGACTTTAATTGTGTCGATATCAACTGCTGTTTTTCAATAGCAAGTGTCAAACGTTCAGCGGCCATACCTAACCCTATCAAATCTCTATTCATTTGCAATGCTATCTCTAGAGACTTCTTTTTCTTAAGCAATCCGCTATATTGTGATAATGCATAGCCCAGTGTCTCACGCTCGCTGATGATTCTATAATATGCATCTGATATAGCTTGCTTGTAATCTTTCTCAGACAACAGCGTAAGATCTTTCTGGTCATCAAAGAAATCAAAGCCCTTGGTAATTCCTCCAAATAAACTTATCGACTCAACATCAAACTCCGTATCCGAACTTGATGAATAAGCTTGTGGAGCTGAAGCACTCAGGTTAACGCGCGCCCAACCTCTGAGCCGAACGCGTTGATGCCTAAGCCATGCGCCCTCCAAGTTGGCAGCAAGAATTTGAAGAGCTAAACGACCATAATCATCGCTGTTTTCTAGGTGTCTATAATTTTTACTGTAGCCAATATCTGGCAACTCATTAGCCCGAGGGCGAATCCTATAGTCGCTAAGTTGAAGCATTTTGCTTATTCTAAAGCTAGTTTGATCCATCTCCTTTCTTAGGCGCATCTTCAATGCTGTTGACTCGTTTGCCTTGCGAATTCCAGATATCAAGTCAGCGCTTTTTATTTTTTTGCGGTTTTCTTCATTCACATTTAAACTCTCTTCATATCTCAAACGTAATTCTTCGTAACGTAAAAATTCGCGATATAGTGATGCCAATTCACGTCTTTTAATGAGTTCACAAGACTTGGCCGAAAGATACTCTGATAAACTCAAGGCCATCAACTCGGCTTGAATTGTCACGGGATTGGGCACTCGCAAATTAAGAAAAGCATAGACATTAAAGTCACTAAGCTTCAAACTATCAAATTCCCCAAGGTTCTTGGCAATGCTAGCACTCCCTCTTAAACTTGGAACATATTCCTTCCAATACCCCCCTCTCTTTTCCCTGGTCGACTCCTTTTGGCTTTTCGCCCTTGATATCTGTGGATTATTTTCCAGGAGAAGCTTCACAGCTTCTTGCCAGCCTATTGATTTGCCCTCTGCTATCGTCTGCTCTGCAATAACCCGAAGATCAGATGTTCTATCATCTATGGAATCTAGAGTGTTAGAGTGAATACCACAACCAACTAGAGCGAAACACATGCCCCATAATAAAAACCACCTTGTGCATCTCAAGCTGATGATTGTGAGAACAGATCTATGAGCCTTAGTCACCAAAAGGAAATTCAAAGCTGCCAGTAACATCAGGAAGAGTATCCGGTATCGGAAGGGCTGTAGGAGGTTGTGCCAATTCACCCAATTCATTATTTAAATAATTAATAAGTGGAGTTAAATTATCGCTAGTGAGAGCCCCTTGCTCAAAGCTTGTAAATGCCAATCGTAGTTTTTGTGTCGTCCCATCAGGCAAGATGAGGCGAAGCTCTGCTTCTGTGTCTGATCCCGTCACAGACTCACCAAACCAACCATATGATAACTCTTCAGACGGAATTGTCGTAGATCCTAATGCACCTGTTATGGTTATTCCTGTATTAATAATCCCCTGGTCAAGGGCCTCGAACCCAAAACCTTGATCATCGGAACTCACTCCGATAGAGTCAAATGTAAGAAAAGGGGTGTTGTTGTCTTCTAACGATGGCACACGTATTTGGGC
Source organism: Oceaniferula sp. (assembly GCA_965656385.1). GTDB lineage: Bacteria > Verrucomicrobiota > Verrucomicrobiia > Verrucomicrobiales > Akkermansiaceae > Oceaniferula. Next base: position 8,928 of record CBFHKM010000063.1, on the reverse strand, counting down.
TAGAAACGGGGTTCCAATTGCAGAAAACTTTTCAGGAAAGAGTGTATCGGGCGTCTTTTTTGTGACAACGCCCGCATCAATCTCGTCGTATCCTACGGGAACATCAGCCCCACCCTGAGTCTGTAGCTTGATAGTAGAGTTGTTTGTTGTCAGAAAATAAGATACTGTAGGTGGATCTGCCTCAACAGGCACATCTATATATTCTATAGCAACTTCACCAATGACACCTGATGCCGACCCAAAAACTATCCTCATTGTAAAAGTAATATCACTACCCGAGGGGTCATCATTAGCAAAAATGTCAACATTACCCGACTCATTACTAAATGTTTGACAGTCAATGACAATGAGGCCTGAGTTTGTTCCTGTTTTGTTGTAAGTGTAGGTAATGTTAGACATTCTCTCAAACAAGTCAAAGACTTGCAGAAATCCACTGAAATCCTCAACTTCGGTGGTAAATCCATCACCACCTTCGATGCTGTTAGAAAACCCTGTCTCACCGGCTGCATTTGCATCTCCCGCCACCTTTGCAAACTGGAATGATGCGCTTGCCACTCCATCTACAAAGAACAGCTCTAAACCATCCAAGGTTGCAGGAGCTGTGTCATTGTTCTTTGCGCCACCACCATCGCCACCACCACCACCACCGCAACTGGTGAAGAAAATAGAAGAAAGCAGGCATACTGCCAGGAGTGCCACGTTGGATTGCAATAATGCGAATATTTTCATAAATGTGTAGGTAAACTAATGATGATTTTTATATTAAATATTGTTACTTGTCTGGAGTCCATTAAAAATTAAAAAATAAGATCCGACTTCCATGTCATTTTCTTCGCTGTATGTTAACGTCCAATACTGAGGCCAGAAAGTAATAGCTCGGTGTTATTGCTTGTCCTAGACAGATTTTTGAGCAAGGTTTCGATTGCTTCCCCAACCGGCAAAGACGCCAATTGACGACGGATCTCAAGCACTTTTGCCATTTCGTCAGGATGATAGAGCCGATCGTCATTTCGAGTTCCACTCTGTGGGATATGAATAGCTGGGTAGATACGCTGCTCAGCTAGCTCACGATCGAGCCTAACTTCCATATTACCGGTTCCCTTGAACTCCTCAAAAATGACGTCATCCATTTTACTCTCAGTTTCTACCAAGGCTGTTGCGAGAATAGTCAAACTTCCGCCTTCCTCACAGTTACGAGCAGCACCGAAAAACTTACGGCTTTGCTGAAGCGCCGCCGGACTCAGACCACCGGAGCCGATGGGTCCTCCACCACGCTGCGAGTTATTGTGGCCACGTGCCAAACGAGTGAGACTATCGAGCAAGAGCACAACATCCTTACCAAGCTCGACCAGACGCTTGGCACGTTCCATAACTAGGTCCGAAACTTGGGCATGGCGTTTAGCCGGCTCATCAAAGGTTGAGCTAAACACCTCTGCATCGACCGTTTCTTCAAAATCGGTCACCTCCTCAGGACGCTCATCAAGCAAGAGGATAATAAGAACTACCTCAGGGTGATTGAGCTGAATCGACTGAGCAATCTGCTTGAGAATAATCGTTTTACCTCCACGTGGCGGCGCCACAATTAAACCACGCTGACCTTTACCTAATGGAGCTACAATATCAAGCACCCTGGGAGACATCCCGGTTTCAGTATTTTCCAGCATAATACGCTGATCGGGAAACATTGCCGTCAAATGATCAAAATCCTTCGGCTTATGATACTCCGATGCAGGCCCCCCCTCAATTTCAATGACTTCACTTACTGAGATATATTTATCGCGACCACGAGGAGCACATAATCGTGCTTTGATCTTCTGACCTACAACCAAACCATGCTCACGGATAAGATTTCCGTTGAGATAAAGATCATCTGGTGAGGTTTTGAAGCTTTTAACAGGGTCACGAAGCATGGCGTAATTGTCCTTCGCCTGCTCCAGCACTCCCTCACCCTCCACAACCACACCTTCTTTGGCATAGAAGGACACCAGATCAAAGACCAATTGGCTTTTAGAAGCTTTAGCTGGAATCTTCACTGGGAGCACTTCAAGCATCGAATAAATTTCCGACAAAGGCTTCTCGCGAAATTCATTAATACTAATAGATTCAGGCAGAGGCGGCAGCGGCGGGCGCTCCTCCTTAACTTCTACTGCTTCTTCATGTTCTGGCTGTTCCTTTTTAGAACCCTCATTCTCGGCCACAGCTGTATCCTTTTGATCCGTAGGTTGCGAATCTAGGGCATCATCATCGGAAGCACCCAATGCATCTACTTTAGGTTCGTTTGCGTCATGTTCGTCGTTCATGGGAAAGTATCAATGGTGACAAGAGCTTGTCTTGCGGTTGTTCATAGAGCTATGCCTATAAGTTATTTTTTTGAGGCTTGTTGGTCAACGCGATTGATCAAAACAATGAATCAAATCGATTGAATATCGGTCAGCGACTGCAAGAAACGATGACATTGGTTTCTGAGCACCTGCTCGGAACCTTCGTTCCAGAAGACTATGTCAGCCAAGTTTAACTTAGCATCGATAGGCATCTGGGCTGAAAGCACTGCTTCCACCATGACATCATCCCAATCGTTACGTTTTTTGAGGCGGTCAATCTGGGTTTTTCTACCAGTAGCTACCAGTAAATTGACTGATTGACCAAAATCAAATCCATTCTCAAACAGGAGTGGGATATCCGCAACGAAGAGGCGCGATGCGTGATTCTTAGCCTCTAGGTTCAATAATGCAAGACATTCCTTGCGAACTCTTGGGTGAAATACCTGCTCAAGAAAATGTTGCGCGTTCGCGTCGGAGAAAGCCCTTGATCTTAGCCAAGCTTTGTTAACGCTGCCATCATCGTTAAATACCGCATCACCAAAATAGCGGCCAATTTGCTCAATGATCTCGGCATCTGCATACAATTGGGCAACACAAGCATCTGCATCGAACACCACAGTTGCAGGGCATAGCTCACGCAGGATGCTACAGCAAGTGGATTTACCAGTGGCTATGCCACCTGTGAGCCCAATCGTAGTCAGCTTAGATTTCATGGTGAGTTCTTATCACAAAATACCAATCCCCATACAAACCTTAAGCACCCCCCTTAAAATTTAGTTGAGCAGATTATGTAAACAAGTGCCTGGGATCGACGACCCCACTGGCAAGAACCATTCGTTGCGCATAAACAGTAAAACGAGTGATTATTGATAATAAAAAGCTCCCTGTGTCTTTAGACGACAGAGAGCCTTGATAAAGTGGCCCTTTTTGCTGAAGAAGCTCCTTGGTTGGGTGATTGATTCGCCCCTATCGTGAGGGCAATAAACCATCACCACCGTCAGGTAAAACAACGCCTTGAGGCGCGGTCCCACCAGCACCCGGAGCTCCACTAGTGGGCTGATTGATTCGAGATCCAGCTGCATCGATTATCTCCGCTGTAACAAATATAATTAAGTTACTCTTAGTTCGACTTTCTGCCTTAGATCGGAATAAGCGACCTATAATTGGCAGATCACCCAATATAGGCACGCTGTCTTCGACATTTTGAACATCTTCACGCATTAGACCACCAACTGCTACGGTGTAACCGTCATAAATTGTTAGTCCAGTGTTAACTCTGCGTGTAGCGAAAATAGGCATTTCGATACGGTTTTCTGTGATGGTGATACTTACTGGATTACCCAAGACATCCTGACCTAATGTCTGGATAGGAGACCCATAATTTATGAAGCCTTCGAATTCGACCAATTCTGGCGCAAACCTCAAGTCAATCGCGTAATTGTTCTCTCCTATGGTCGGCTCGATTTCGAGAGTAATCCCTGTGTTGCGGGTCTCAAAACCAGTCGGCGTTGCGGGTGTGACAGGGAAAATTTCTACTGCACCTCCACCAGCGTCATCACCACCACCGATACCACCACCAATAGACTGAGGAAGCTCTGGTGGTTCGTATTCCGTTGGGTATATAAACTCGCGAACTACTTCGATTGTTGCTGAATCACCACTTTTGGCGAGAATGCTCGGTGCTGTCATAACATCGGTGCCTTTCTTTTGGGCGAGGCCCCGCATGATCACTTGCGCTTGATGATCACTAAACAAACCGGTGATCGATAAAATTCCAGGCGCAACATTGTTAACTTGGTTACTTCTGGTGGGATTGTTAATGATGGAGCTTATCGAGTTGCGAGTGTTAGCATAATCACCACTGCGGAGGCCTGCAGTTGCAATGTTAGATGCCGTAGTACCTGATGTAACGCTAGGATTGCCCAGATCACTGTTGTTACGCGGAACACCATTACCAGTTGTCCCAGCACCTAAACGGTATTCGGAATTGCTTCCAGCGGTGCCCAGGCCGATCGTGCCACCAAGGACCCAGTCGAATCCTAACTCATCCGTATTTTCTTGGGCTACTTCAATAAATTTCGTCATGATTCTAACTTGACGAGGTCCATCTTTGCGAATCACCGCAACAAGGTCATCAATGAGGTCGAGATTGTTAAGGGTATTATAAACAACAAGAGTACTGGTTGACGCAATGTAGTTAGCAAATGCTTCCTCTGGAAATGAAATGCCGTTATCCTTGAGCAAAGTTTGCGCGCTAGCGCGCGCACTAAGTGCTCCTGCATCGTCGTCTCCACTATCTGCGAAAGGGTCATCATCAACAGCTCCACCACCGCCTGAACCTTGTGAAATTCTAGATATAAAATCAGGAGGCACAGTGTAGGTGCGGGTATAAAGATCATCCACCTCAAGCGCTCCTACGGGCAGCAAAATGACGGCATACTCGTCTATCTTGGTGCGCAGCCGGGTCTTATCGCAAATAAACTGCAATACTTTGCCCAGTGGCACATTCTGCAACTGCAGTGAATCAATTTTAATGTTACCGATATTCTCTTCGGTTTGAGCTACAGCACCTACCCCTAGGGCATCTTCGACATCATCTTGGTCAGAATTGTCAGATATTAGCTTGGGGTCACGTATGATGAAGTTGATACCTTTCTTGCTTTCGTCAGGTTCGTAATCAAATTCCACAACATTCAGCCGCAGCTGCTCAAGCGCTTCATTCACGGTAACATCAGTAAAATCTACATCAGGAAGGATGATGTTTTTGAGTTTTTGTTGTATGTATTCGACTCCTGTAGTCTGCGTCGATGAACCCTGGCCAGGACCAAAGTCAGGCAATTCAGGGGGAACCGTAGTTTCCCAGGCTTTGTCAACCTCCTTGAGCAACTCCGCGCGAGTTTGATCGTATGCAGCGCGGTAATAATCAGATTTCGTGGCTGCAATTCTCTCAAGCCAACGGCGTGCCGCTTTGTTATAGGAATCAATTTGTAATACTTTTTTGAATTCCGCCTCAGCCTCATTGTATTTACCAAGATTGTAGTAACCTTCGCCTGTGTATAAATTACGACGAACTTGATCAACGTTTTGAGTGTGTTCAAAGGTCAAAGCCGGATTAGTCCTGATGGGATCATCCAAATATGCCAGCTGTTCCTTGGCTCCTTTATTTTCAGGGTCCTGCGCTAAAACTCCGTCCAGCATAGCACGAGCCTCGTCCATTCTGCCTACACGGCGATACTCCTGAGCCAATGCCGCTGAAGCATCTCCTAAGTGAAGGTTGTAACTCTTACGTCGGTCAGCCAACGCTGGTCCCGAGGGTAAGTTTCGCAGGGCTATTTGATATTGCTTTACCGCCTCCTGATATTGACTTTTGGCGTAAGCTGCCCTTCCTAATTCAAGTGCCTTGTCAGCATCGACAACCAAATTAGCACGGCGGGCAATCTCGCGTTGCGCAATGCTTGATGGGTTACCCCCAATGTTTTGAGCACATAATGAACTCGCTGTCAGAGCTATGCCAGTGATAACGCAACAGTGGAGATGAAATTGCTTATTTACCTTGCTTGCTTTGGTCGCAGGAAAATTGTTACGCAAATCTTGAATGTATGGGCGGGTGAGTTTGCTATTCATGATTAAGTTATAATTCGAACATTTATTGCACTATGTGTGAAGGATATTTTTAATTATTTCAATATTAAGGATGGGGTCAGATGCTGTTTTTCGAATAGCCCCATAGCCATTTGATCTACTTCGCAAACGGCATAACATGCTCCATTTTATTGCCTTGTTTATCTAAGTATTCTACAATAATGATTTTCTCATCAATATCTATGAATTTGATGAGATAGGGTTTTATCTTGGCATTGGGATCATATGGAAGACAAAAGCGGGTGTTTTCGTCTATCTCAAAGGACTCATTTTCTTGATTCAACGCATTAAGCACAAGCGTGGCTCGACTGTCCATAATTCCAAGAGATCGTTTCGGATGCCCATCTAGATCTCCTCTCTTGTCAAAACGGTATTGAGTCCCCACCTTGTTGGGCTGGAGATCTTCAACAATCCAGATGGTATCAACCACTCCATTAGCGTTGCGCCTTTTATCAAGATCAACAAATTTAAAGCGTCGCTGCATCAAAGCTTTTTTGAATGCTATGATGTTGTCAATTTTGACGGGAACATCCGTCTTATTCAAAGGCACTTTTACTTTGTTTTCAAGGTTGAAAAAGGATTCCCTACCCGCCCCAACAGCGACTCTTGGCTTAAGATGCACTTGTGATGTGTAAACAGAGCGCGCTGCAAGCTTAGTAACAGGCTCTGGATAATCATCTGATGCATTTGGGTCAGTCTCAGCTTCAAATTCCTCCCGATTAGAAAACCCATCGGCGTCTGGATCGCGATCAGGTGCATTGCCATAACCCGGATCAAGCGCATTATCCATCCACCATGTGTTTGGTATACCAGCATGAACTGGCTCGCTCTTCAAGAGGTCTACAGGGTTGCTTGGATCATCACGCTGCGAAAACAAAACAATACCAGTAAACAAATCAACCTTCCGACCATCTAGATCCGCTTGATTGATTTTGTGTTCCATGTAAACGGAAACTTTAGCTTTGTCGATTGCGGGCAAGCCTTTTGCCTCGACTTCATTGTTTGGTCGCGGTGTCGGCAGAATAAAGGCATTGGTCTGATCACCTTTATTTTTTAAGCTTATGTAGCCAAGCGCCAGTAACGCAGCGACTGCAGCCCCCAGAGTAACCTTTTCGTAGTTGTCAGATAACCAAGACATGTTGTAACAAAATTAAAATTAGAAGTTAGGAGTATTACGGTGCTTTTGGCCGACCGTTGACACGTGTGTCACTTTTTGTGTCTGAAGGCTTTTGCCCTTTCATTAAGAGGATATCAAATTTGATGTGTATAATGAGGTTCTCCTTACCCATTACCTGCTTCAGAATGTGCTCATCATTTAATTCTGGTCTCACCGGAACATCAACCTGAACCACTCTTCCTTCGCCATCGACGACTACTTCATCTTCTTCAAGCGCCTCGGAAGGAACCACGAATCCGTCAAAAACATCATTTTGCTCAAAATCATTGAATTCTGTGGCATCCGCATTTTTTTTCTTAACTTGAAAATCAGCATCTTTAGGGCCTGGGGCATTTTGATTTTCATTGCGAATACGTATCGCTCGGATTGCATACAAATACTCTTTTGAATTTGCCATGGCCCGTAAGAAATTACGCATTGATAATTCACTACAGGAAAACGTCAGCTCAACAGGCATCGTTTCTAAAATTTGCTGCTCGGCAGCACTTTTCACCTTATTGGCGCGGCTTCGCGCGTTTTTCTTTCTGTCAGGAGCTGGTGGAGGGCCTTGTTCAACAGAGAGCAGTTCACGCTTTAAATTCAAAACCGCTTTCGGCTTATTTTCGGCTAATTTTTCAAGCAACCATTGTATAGCCCCGAGCTGGTAGTTTAACTTTTTGGTTGCATAGGGAGCCGCCTGAACAGAGGCATACTTTTCAAAACCAAACTCAAAATTTTCAGGCAATAGCGTACCAGCCTTGTCATAGGCCTCGCGTAATTCAGTCTGCATTTTAATCCTCGCATCGCTGAATTCTCCCGGAGTCAGCCTTGCCAATTTCTCTGGCTTATATTCAAAAAATGCGTCGCGCACTTCTTCAATCACCGCCTCATACTCAAGAATATTTTCTTCTCGGGCACTCAAATTTGCTTGGTTAGGATATGGCTTGGCATTAACTAATGTGGTGTACCTGCTCTTAAGCTGCCCATATTGTGCCATGTTAGCTTCGAATTCATCTCCTTCTGAGTAGCCATGATAAAAGATAGCGCCAGCAAACAAGATAGTTGTTCCTAATAGCCCACTGACGAATTTGTTTTCTTGAATCCAATCCATGATTTAATATTTAGTTTTCACTGTGACGTGACTCGTGTTCAACTGCATCAAGAACATTAATAGTTGTTGAGTTCTCATTACTTGCTCTCAGCCGCGCTGTAGTTCATGGTTAGGGACTTCCTGAGGGGTAATATAATTTCAAATCGCGCAGCATACGCATCACCAAGATCTGTTGGTTTATCGATGATTGTTTGCTGAGTAGGCATCACATCGAAGTATTTTGAACCATTCCTGAGCCGGTCGATAAGCTCATCTACTTCTTTGTGACCATTCTTCTCTCGCCAGAACCCCTTCACCCGAATCGCGGTAATTTTGGGAGACTTGGGAGTTTTTCCAACTTGTGCCCTTTGTGGCTTATCACCATTAGAAAGTGCATCCATGTTGATCTGAGCCATCGCTGATTGCCCACTTTCAATTGTTGCGTAGTCACTTTTAATCACAGATTGCAGGATATTGGTGGTTTCTAAATCTGAAGATTCAGTGTCCATATCACTGCGCACGAAACCAACCACAGGATCGAAATCAACGATCCACACCTTGTCGCTCTTGAAATGCATGGCTAAATCATCGAGCAAATCAATCCACAGTGTTCGTGCAGCCTGCTCTCCCGCCAGTTGAAGCGCATCAACCTCAAGTTGAGCTTCCTGCTTTGCCAATTTATCCAATGGTCTCGCATAACGATCTCTTTCATTAACTTG
>CBFHKM010000062.1:8566-11403 GCA_965656385.1 Oceaniferula sp. | reverse complement strand
AAGAAAATTATCGTTATGTCATCTTGTTGTAGCGCGTCTCCGCCTGAGCCATCACCACCTGAAGACAGTAGTTCCTCGTGCTGTGGAGATAGTAGCAAGAGTTTCGACTGGTTGCTGTGGGGTTCTTTGATTTTGGTTTTCCTTGGTTATTTTGGGCATTTGTTTTTTGCTGCTGCGGTGGCCGATATGTCAGCTAATTTGGCTCACTACTGCGGTGGTGTTTTTGATCTTTTCAACAAGATGTGGTGGGGGCTATGCTTGGGAATATTGGCTGTCGGTTCACTCGGCTGGGTTCCCCGTGAATGGGTCGCCTCCGTGCTGGGAAAACCAGGAACGATCAATGGCCTTATAAGGGCTATCTTTGCCGGCCTGTTCCTTGATTTATGCAATCATGGCATTCTGTTGGTTGCGATGAAGTTATACGAACGAGGAGCATCTTATGGCCAGACATTGGCTTTCCTTATTGCTAGCCCGTGGAATTCGCTTTCTTTGACCTTGGTGCTCATTGCCTTGATTGGCATTAAGTGGACCTTAGGTTTTATCTTGCTCTCGGTGGTGGTGGCTATCGTCACTGGGTTATTGGTTGAGATGATGGTCAAGGCGGGTCGCTTGCCCGCTAATAAGAATAGTGTAGAGCTTCCGGATGGCTTTAAGCTCTGGCCAGAGATGAAGGCTGCGTTCTATCGGTCGAAGATAAACCATGTCTTGTTAGGGAGGATGGTAAAGGCAGGATTGAGTGAATCTCAGATGATCGTACGGTGGATCTTTTTCGGTACGGTCTTGGCTGCCGCTATCCGCGCCTTCGTTCCGGTTGAGGTTTTTGGCGACTGGTTTGGCCCTACATGGATAGGGGTGTTGTTGACACTGGTTGCAGCGACGGTGATTGAGGTTTGTTCAGAGGGGTCTAGCCCTATTGCTGCTGATTTGGTGACACGAGCCAATGCACCTGGAAATGGCTTTGCTTTTTTGATGGCGGGGGCGGCTACGGACTATACCGAAATCATGGCGCTCAAGGAAACAACGAGGTCATGGAAGATGGCTTTTGTATTGCCAATGTGCACCTTGCCCCAAGTAGTTGTGATTGCTTGGTTGGTGAATAGCTTGGCTTAGCCTAGCGGAGGATCACTTTGCAGGTGTGCGCAGTGGTTTGATGACGATGACATGCTGATGATAATGGACGCCTCCGCGAACTTGGTCGGCAACATACTGCAACAATTTATTCACAGGCATGTTACTGAGCTGGAGCGTGATGCGGTAGTTTTCAAACTGACCATCAAGATCCTGTATGATAAAGTTAGGGCTTATTTTTTGGTCGGAGTATTGCTGGATCTGCACGGTCAAGGTTTGGAGCGCCTCACCCAGAGTCAGTTGTTCAAATGCTACCTTTGGGATGATGATTTCCTTCAACGGTGATGCGGTACGAATATGATCTGGTTGTGCTCTGGCGGGTTCAGCGTGTGCGGTAAACTGCGAAATGAACAGTGTGATAACAGTGGCAACGAGGAAGTTCAGTATCTGGCGATTCATATTGTGTTGAGGTTGATTCAGGTAACTCTTGATAAGTAGGTTATGTATCATGCAAGTAATCTGTAGGCTAGGGCATTGGTGTGAGGGAAGACAAATTCAAAATCAGAATACAGACTTGATTCATGGTGATGAGTGCTTGCTCTTCTCTGAGTTTGGTCTTTGATTTGGGCGTGGGTAATAATGCCAGTGCTAATGATGACCCGGCATCTTCACGGTCGGTGGAGTCACCTCAAGCTGTGGACTTGAATATGAGCCCTATTGAGGTGGCGTCAGCTCTACAACACTTACCAGATTTGGTCTTTTTCGACAGCTCCGGTAACATTCCCGCCCGCAGCCATGCTCCCGTCTCCATCATTGCCGCTAATGCGGTGGAAACGATACAAGGAAGAATTGATAATGGTGACGATGTGGCGCGTTTGCGCTCAGCTGTGGGCCAGTGGGATGAACAAGCCAGCACGCTTGGTTTTCCTGCGGGTGGTGCGTGTGGTTGGATTGATTATGAGGGGTGTTTTTGTTTTGGAATCTATCCCGAGATGCTGGTATACCAACACGATTGTGAGCGATGGTGGCAATGTGGTAATCTTCTGCAGTATATTCGAGGTGTAAATAGCTCGCCTGATAGGGCCTCGATTGGTGGTTTTGAGCCAATGATGTCGGAAGTTGATTACAAAGAGGGAGTAAGTCGTATACACGAGTATATTGCGGCAGGGGATATTTATCAGGTCAATCTGACGCAATGTTACCGGGCGAGTGCAGTAGGGGGCTCTCTGTTTTCGCTCTATCAGTACTTGCGTGAGGAGACTCCCGCGCCGCTGGCAGTGTGGATGAAACTTAATCAGCGAGAGGTGCTATCATCTTCTCCTGAGACTTTTTTGCGTATGAGTGGAAGGTCTGTTGAGACTCGCCCGATAAAGGGTACTAGACCTCGTTTTAAGGATGAGCAAGCTGATCAAGCATCAGCCCAAGAATTACTTAATTCGGAGAAAGAAAATGCTGAACTTATCATGATCACAGATCTGGAGCGAAACGATCTCGGCCAGGTATGTAAGTATGGTAGTGTGAAGGTCACTGATATGCTCTCTTTGGAGAAACTAGAGCATGTTTACCACTTGGTTTCAACAGTGGCTGGGACCTTGCGTGAGGATGTCGATCAGCTGGACGCTCTGGCGGCTTGTTTTCCGGGGGGGAGTATTACAGGGGCTCCTAAGAAGCGGGCGATGGAGATTATTGATGAGTTGGAAACGTCACCACGAGGGCTGTATACGGGTGCTGTGGGCTATGTTGGATTCAATGGAGAGAGCCAATTTAAC
>CBFHKM010000062.1:0-8468 GCA_965656385.1 Oceaniferula sp. | reverse complement strand
AATAGTCTCTGCTATCACGTCGGTGCAGGTATTGTTGCTGACTCAGATCCTGATGAGGAGTTTGAGGAAACCTTGCACAAGGCTAAGGGTATCAAATTGGCGATTGAGCGGTATCAACGAGACCGAAATGGGTAGTTGTGCGTTGACGAATGACCGTTATGCTCTAATTTGATTGGACCAATATTAATTTATGAAATCTGTTCAAATCTCTCATATCGTTCGTTTACTAGCCTTGTCTGCTTGTGTTTTTTTGCTGCCATCTTGTAAGTTAATTACCAGTGTTGTTCAGCTCCCAGTGAACGTTTTAAAATCCACAGCCAAGATGGTGGGTGTGAGTAATTTAACCGATCACCCTGCTCAGCCAGTAAGCAAAGATTCGAATACTGGTGCTGAGGCCAAGGAGATTGATTCTGAATCAGCGTCTCGTAAGCTGGATTGATACGATCGAATCGAATGACTGAGCAGAAGCCGCGTGATGGCCGATCGCGCCAGTAATCAATGACTGCACAAAAAGTGGGCTCAAAAAAACGCGGCCTTTCGGATGAATCCGATAAGACCGCGTTGATGTGAATGATTTGCTCTGGTCTGGTTTAAATAAGCATAGCTTATTCAAGCAGCTTGTTAGCTGCAGCCACAACCTCCTCCGCAGCACTTGGCGCTGGCGAAATTCTCAGAGACAACGTCCCAGTTGACTACATTCCAGAATGCGGCGATGTAGTCAGGGCGGCGGTTTTGATAGTTGAGGTAGTAAGCATGCTCCCAGACGTCGAGTCCAAGGATGGGCTTGCATCCACATGCACCAGCAAATTCGCCCATGAGGGGGTTATCTTGGTTGGCAGTCGATGAGGTAGCAAGTGATCCGTCTGCCTTGACTCCGAGCCATGCCCAGCCAGAGCCGAAGCGTGTTGCGGCTGCCTTAGCGAAGGCTTCTTTCATGCCTTCGAGTGAGCCGAAGCTGCTCTCAATGGCTTCGGCAAGTTCGCCAGTTGGTGCAGATGCGCCACCAGGAGCGATTACTTTCCAAAATAGGCTGTGATTGAAATGTCCGCCACCGTGGTTGCGTACTGGTGTTTGAATGTCAGCAGGCACTTTGTCGAGGTTCTGGATCAGTGCTTCGACTGAGACGCCTTGAAGGTCAGCGTTGCCTTCGAGGGCTCCGTTGAGCCCAGCGACGTATGTTGCGTGGTGCTTGCTGTGGTGAATCTCCATGGTGCGCGCATCAATGTGCGGCTCCAGAGCATCATATGCGTATCCTAGTTCGGGTAATTCGTGGGCCATAATGTCTTTTTGGTTTGTATGAGTTGTCATCTCTTCGCTGTGAGGTTAATGGTAACCCGTGCGTGGATGTCGTCGGAACTATGGCTCATGATTCACGCACCGCAAGAAAAACTCTACTCGATCCTAAGCATCATGATTTCTCCAGAACAATTACCGCTTGTCACAGCAGCTGCAGGCTTGCTGATAGGCACTCTACTGACGTGGCTACTCGTCTCTGCAAAAAACAAAGCTCAAGCGGGCGTTGATGCGGAGAAGCTAAAGGCTGAGCAGCAGCGCTTGCAGCAAGCAGCTAATGATTTAGATGAGCTGCAGCAACAGCATGGCAAGCTGCAGGAGCAGGAGCGGATTGTGAGGCGAGCACACACTGAGCTCGAAGTTCGGCTTGATGAAGAGAAGAAAGCCGCGGCCGAGAAGCAAGCCTTGCTTGAGAAAGCAGAGCTTCGCTTGACAGATACTTTCAAGGCTCTCTCTGCTGAGACATTGAAGTCGACGCAGGATCAATTCCTTTCGATGGCTAAAAATAGTCTCAAGATGCAGCAGCAGGAGGCGACCAGTGAATTGGAGAAACGAAAATTGGCGGTTGAGCAGCTGGTGAAGCCGATTTCTGAAACCTTGGAGAAGGTGCAGACACAAATCACCGAAAACCAAAAGCAACGAGAGGGCGATAAGGCCGCCTTGAAGCAGCAGATGATACACATTACGGAGTCCAATCAGGGGCTTGAAAATGCCACCAAAAACCTTGTCAAAGCATTGCGTCAGCCGACAGGGCGTGGTCAATGGGGTGAGATGCAGCTGCGCCGTGTGGTTGAGATGGCTGGTATGCAGGAGCACTGTGATTTTGAAACACAGACGACGACAACGACAGATGAGGGTAAGCGCCTCCGGCCTGATCTTATTGTGAAATTGCCCGCGGGTCAGCAGGTGGTTGTTGATGCCAAGACTCCGATGGATGCCTATTTGGACGCGATTGAAACGGATGATGAGACAATACGTGCAGCAGCGATGGCTCGTCATGCCAATCAAGTACGCACTCATATTCAGCAGCTAGGAAGTAAAAAATATCAGGATCAGTTCGAGATCACTCCGGAGTTTGTTGTGTTGTTTTTACCGAGTGAGGCTTTCTTCTCCGCAGCACTTAGTCAAGATTCCAGCCTTATCGAAAAAGGGGTCGACCAGAATGTTATTCTAGCAACACCGACTACTTTGATTGCGCTATTGCGAGCTGTGGCCTTTGGCTGGAGGCAGGAGGCATTGGCACAAAATGCCCGTGAGATTTCAGCGGTTGGCAAAACCCTTTACGAGCGTCTTGGGGTGTTCGCCGGTCATTTGAGCAAGGTGGGCAAAAATCTCGAGACTACGGTTAAAAATTATAACAGTGCAGTCGGCTCGTTTGAGCGCTCTGTGCTCCCCGGGGCAAGAAAGTTCCCAGAGTTGGGTGCCGCATCAGAAGATTCCCGTATCAGTGAGGTCAAAGCGGCCGAGGTGGTGCCGCGTCAGATCAGCACAGAGTCATTACCTGTTGTTGAGCAAGAGCCAGCTACGGGTGACGATCTTGCTGTGCCAGACCACCCAGATGTAGGCGCTGCTGCTGATGATTTTCGCTCGGCTCTTGATTAGTGTGTGATACGCAATGCTGGGCAAATAATCATTGGGATGAATCCCAAGCTGTAGGTTGAAGCTGATAATCAGGTACCCATTTACGGTCTTTCCATCCGCGGTGGAAAACCTCGGTTGCTGATCCAGACATGGGCGGCACAAGCCAGCTCCAGTTGCCAGATACGAGACGTTTCTCGGCTTGCTCCTTTTCCACAAAGCGCATGAATTCTGAGGAGGCTCGGTGATGATCGACAATACGCACACCATCATCTGCATAAGAGTGTAACACCGCTTCATTCAACTCTACGAGGGCACGGTCTTTCCACAAAGTGTCTGATCGCTCGCTGAGCAATCCCATTTTATCGGCGATGATGGGTAACTGGTTGTAACGTCCTTGATCGCCGAGATCACGGGAACCAATTTCTGTGCCCATGTACCATCCATTGAAAGGTGCTGTACGGAAATTGAGGCCTCCGAGGCGGAGGTTCATGTCTGAGAGTATCGGCACGGCATACCATTGTAGGCCTAGGTCCTTGAACCACTCTAAGTTGGGGTGACGCAAGCTTACTTGGAGGCAATCATCTTTCGGTGCATCGAAAAGCTGAGCAGCTTCACCACGTTTTTGAATGATCCATGGCAACAAATCAAAATCAGTACCTTCGCCTTGCCACCCCATTTTTTGAGCAATCTGGGTAAATGCTTCGTTCTTAGGGTCACCCAGATAATGTCCGTTGGCCTGTTTGCCATAGCCGGCGTATCCGAAAAGTTGGTGATTCCATATCCGCAATGGGGCTCCATTGTTGTCCTCTGGGGCGTAGATGCTTACCAGAGGTTTGATCTTGCCTGCATTGGTTGCGCGCCGAACGTGTTCAAGTAAATCCTCTGCGACGTCTTCAGGCTCTAAAATATGGCGTTTGTCGCGCACCTCTAAGGACGACCAGAAAAGTCTGCCAATACAGCGAGCATTATTGCGCCAAGCGACACGTGCACCATGCTCAAGCTCTTCGAAGCTAGGTTGCCATGGATGACCACTTTCAATGGCACCTCTAGCTGCGTTTTCTCTGGTGGTAAGTTTCGTCTTATCCCAGCCCAGCTCTTCATGGCATAGAGCAAGGAATTCTAGGGCCTCTTGTTCTATGGTAGTGTGTTGGCTCGATAACATAATGGGAGGGAAATATTTCTGAAAAGAATGGCTAGATGCTTTTGAACATAGTGGTTGAGGCTGAATACTTTGGATGTGCCTAAGGTGATGGGTGAAGGGCGTTCTCGTACCATGGCCATGATCCGCTCATCCATCCGGGAGCTTTGCCTTGAATGCGCTGCCACAGGTATTCAAGGGTTTCACCCGCCTTGGATTTTTCTCTAAATGAGACTTGGTTAAAATCAAGGTTGCCTGATTGCTCAGTGAGCTGCCATGTGAAGACAGGGCTTTTTCTCTTTGGTGTCACCATTTCTGTGAAGCGCATATCGACTAAAAGAAGTGCATTTTCTTTTTGAGGATCTTCGATGACTTTGTGCCAGCCTTTGGTGAACCAGATAAGCTGAGTGGCTTCAGGGTGGTGTTTGATAGGTTCGAGGGGCTTGTGTCCTTTTGGCGTGCTATCGATCCGGCATGGTCGCGTCGGCTGATCAAAAACGGACCAGTAGGCGATGTGGTAATGCTCACCTGATTCGGCGAGCATGCGCCAGAGAAGTATGTTCGATAGGGTGGGGGCGGTCATCATTCGCGTTGGTGTGATGCCTTGAGCTTCGAGATGTTTTTCGAAGTAGGTCTGGGCTTGATATTTGAGGCCAAAGCTTGCGGTAGTGTAGAGACAAAGCCAGATTGCGGTGGCTCTACCGATGATGGTGCGCGTGCTGGATTCTTTGCTGAAAAACAATGCTAGGATGATGCCTGCAAGCATCGGTAGGGTGAAGGAGATGTCGATGATCGACATGTTGTTAAAGGCAAAGCGATGGTCGTGGAACGGCTCGAAAATCTGAGTGCCGTAGGAGGTAAAACAATCAATTGCAACGTGGGTTACCCAGGTAACGAATACAAACCATGTAGCTTGCTTTCGGGTGACTCCTTGTTTGCGGTGTAGCTTTGCTAATAGCCAGCCGAGCACGAGGGCGGCGATAAAGCACATCAGAATCGAGTGAGATACACCCCGGTGCCATGAAAGTTTTTGGATTTTATCCAGCCATGGGTAGACGATAATGTCTAGATCGGGGAGTGTGCCGATCAATAGCCCCCATGCCATGCCCTTCCAGCCCAGCTGCTTGCGCAGGGTCATTTCACCGCACAATCCGCCGAGTGCTGCTTGGGTGATAGAGTCCATGGCCGCAAGCTAGCTCGCATTGACTCTGCCTGCAAGTGGATGTGCGCAAGTAATGGCTGTACGATGATGAGAGCATTATTAGAGGAGGTTTGTGTCATGCTTTCATATGTGCTAATGAGTCGTGTATGGAATTTTCTGAACGTCGTCGGCTTGTCTTTTATGTCAGCCTCTTGTTGCTGGTGATCGGTGGGATGGTGTATCTGAGCAGGGTCAAAGATGAGGATACAAGTAAGATGCCGCCAACACCAGATTCCGTGGAGCAGCTATCCCCAGTGGACTCTCCAGCTGAAGTTTATCAGCCTAAGGCTTGTGCCTATGATCACAGGCAAGCGAGCCGTGATGGCACGGGCAAGGTGTACATGGGTCGTGAAATCTCTGAGGTGATGGGCCATGCTGCCATTCATTGGCTTGAGCGCCCTGAGCGGGAAGCAGAAGAGGCGACCAGTCGGGTGATGAAAGGGCTGGCAAAAGAGCTCAAGCCTGATGCGGTGATCGTAGATGTGGGTTCAGGCTCGGGTTATTATTCGTTTCAACTCGCTAATCTCGTGCCCCAGGGCAAGGTGATTGGGGTCGATATACAACCTGAAATGGTTGATTTCTTGGTTCAAAAGGCCAAGCGCTTGGGTGTGAATAATGTGGAGGCTAATCTGGGCAAGGTGGATTCGGTGCAGCTTCCCAGTGAGAGTGTTGATGCCGCTATCATGGTCGACGCTTACCACGAGTTTTCACATCCGAATGAGATGATGCAATCCATTGTTCATGCGCTCAAGTTCGGTGGCCGGGTTTATCTACTCGAATATAGGGCAGAGGATGACGCCGTGCCCATAAAGCCACTTCACAAAATGACTGAGGCACAATCGATTAAGGAGATGGAGGCTGTGGGACTAAAGCACCTCAAGACGGAAGGTTTTCTCCCATGGCAGCATTTTATGATATTTGAAAAATAGACACTTTCACTGCTGAGTAGAGGCATGAGGTGCTCAGTTAAGATGCTCGCGATCTTCAACGATCATGACACCCCTCCAATCTCTTCGAAGCTGAATTCTTTCTCGTATCCTGTGTTTAGCTTTCAAGCTGCCGTATTCAATCGTCAGCTTGGCACTCATACGGTAGATATCGATGGCATTAAATTTCAGCACAGGAAAACGTTTCTCTCTGAGCATGATGTGGATCGGAGATTCCAGATGATCGGCATTCCACAAATAATTTGCAGGTGGAAAGTCATCGAGCTGGCTGAGACTCATGAATACCTCGCGCAGCTCAGTCTCGCTGTGTTTTTTGGTCAGCCTACGTGCTGCATTACGACAGCGAAGGCGTTCGAGTAATGCTACTTCCGGATTGTTGCCGTCTTCGGCGATTTCTCTCAGAGCTTGCAGTAATTGCAGACGCATGCCTGCTAGCCACTGCTTGCGGGTTATCGATCCTGATTGATACCATGCAAGAAGCTTGTTGGGGGGTATGAGAGATGGACGGGGCATGGTCGTCACGCGAGATGAATCACCAAACCTTAGTTTATGAATGAACGCAAAACTCGGGGAATAAAGTGGCGATGTGTGGGTCGGGTGGTGATGAGATGGTAAGTTGCTTGCTGCTTACTGGGTGACTGAATGTCAATGACTTGGACTGTAGTAGCATACGCGTTCCTGTATCCAGAAGTTGCCCGAGGTGATGTGATGTGTCAATTCCAGCATAGCGAAAGTCGCCGATGATTGGCTTGTTGATGTGTAACATGTGCCGGCGAATTTGATGGTAACGACCAGTGTGAGGTTTTGCTTCAATAAGCGAAACGCTCGACAGGCTCTCGTTGGTGAGGCCAGGAGGTGAGGCAGATGCGAGGTGGCGAAAGCTGGTGTGAGCATCGCGTATTGGCTGGTTGTCCTCTTTTTGTATGCCTTGATGGCATTCCCATGGCGTTTGACTGACTGCCCCTTGACAGACGGCCCAGTAGGTCTTGGCCACTTCATGGCGCTCTAGGGCACGGTGTAATGCCTTGGCCGCGTCGCGACAAATACCAAAGAGCAGAACTCCAGTGGTAGGGCGATCGATTCGATGAATATTATAAACACGATGATCGATCTGATCCCGGAGGATTTTCATGGTGACTAAGTCACCCTCTTTTGGATGGTCTGCTGGGTGAACGAGGTGCCCAGCTGGTTTGTCGACAGCAACAAGCCACTCGTCCTGATAAAGGATGGTGAGTGGCTTGTTGATTGATTTCATGGTTGGTGATTTGGCCAACCTGTGAGTGAACGTTTATAGTTCGCTGTAGGCATCTTCACCGTGTTCGGTGAGGTCCATGCCGCGGTCCTCCTCTTCTTCTGGAACGCGGATGCCGATGGTGGCTTTTGTTACCAGCATGATAATGACTGTAGCTATAGCTGACCAGACAATCGTGACACCGAGACCAGTAAGTTGGATGCCGAGTTGCTCGCCCATGGGTTTTAGATTGCCGAGACCACCGAATGCAGTTTGCCCAAAGACAGCCAGTAGGATGGTGCCAAGGATGCCGCCGACGCCGTGAACGGCAAAGACGTCCAGGGAGTCATCGATTTTGAATTTGTTGCGGATCAGGTTGACCGCGTAGTAGCATAAGATTGCGGCAATGGCACCAATGGCAATGGCACCCATCGGACCGACATTGCCGGAGGCGGGAGTGATGGTGGCCAGCCCAGCAATTAGGCCTGTAACCATGCCTACGAGACTTGCTTTGCCGTTGAGTATGCGCTCCATGAGACCCCATACGCCAGCAGCCGTGGCTGCGGACAGGTGAGTAACAAGCATGGACATGCCAGCACCTTGGCCAGCACTGACTTGACTACCGGCATTGAATCCAAACCAACCGACCCATAGCATAGAAGCTCCAATGTAGACCATGCCTGGGTTGTGTGGTGGGTGAGGGTGCTCAGGAAAACCGCGGCGACGCCCGAGCATGAGGGCCATCACCAGTGCTGATACGCCTGCTGTTGCGTGGACGACGATACCTCCCGCAAGATCTTGGATGCCCATTTCGTAGAGCCATCCGCCGCCCCATACCCAGTGACAGACAGGAGCGTAGACAAGCACGAGCCAGAGTGCTGAGAAGACGACAATAGCGCTCATCTTCATGCGTTCGACCACGGCGCCAACATAAAGGGCAGGGGTAATGATGGCGAAGGTCATCTGAAACATGATGAAGAGTGTCTCGGGCAATGTTCCTGAAGTGGTTTCATTGGTGACACCTTTGAGAAAAGCGGCATCGAGGTTGCCGATCCAGCCGCCATTACCTCCCTTGAA
>CBFHKM010000061.1:0-11506 GCA_965656385.1 Oceaniferula sp. | reverse complement strand
GCACCGCCAAGGACCTCGCAAAATCCCTTGAGCCTGCGCTCGGAAAAAATGCCCAGCTCATCTTCGGCATCGGTATTCTCGCCATGGCTATTTCCACCATGATTGTTCACATGATGATGAATGGCTACGCCATCTCTGAAGCCTTCGGCAAACCGGGACAAAAAGCATTGTTCATGATCGGGGCCGCCATGCCGGCCTTATCCGGATTTTTCTCCCCCATTTTATGGACCGGCAACCCCGATATCAAAACAACGCTCAATATCCCCGCAGGAACCATTGCCACCACCCTGCTGCCGATCGCCTATCTCATTTTCATACTGCTGATGAACTCACGCCAGACACTCGGCGACGAGATGCCGCGCAAGCGCAGCCTGATTAACATCCTCATGCTCATCGCCGGAGGCTTAGCCAGCTTCGCCGCGGTCTGGAACCTGATCGGCCGCTACGGCAGCAAGGACCCCTTCATGCACAACTTCGGCATGATCGGCCTCGTCGCACTCCCCACCCTGCTGCTCATCGGCATCTTTGGATTTATTCGAAACAACAAATCCCCGTCGTCATGAAATCAAGGTTCCTCCTCATTTTCACTCTTCTCTCTTCACTTTTCACTCTTCCGGCTTTGGCGGAGCCGCCGACAACCGCAGGAAGTGCAAGCTCCAGCGGCCAAGGGTTCGAAGGCAAAGCTTCCACGAAGAAGGCAAGCTCTGGCGGGCGACAGTTCGAAGACAAAGTCTTCGGGAGGAGGGCAAGCTCTGGCGGCCAACGGTCCGAAGGCGAAGCCTTCGGGAGGCGGGCAAGCTCTACCAAACCAAATGTGATCACCATCATCACCGATGATCAGGGCTGGGGAGACATCGGCTACAACAACCCGGGTAAAGTGTATACGCCAAACCTAGATGCCCTAGCAGCCGAGAGTGCCGTCTGCACCCGCCACTACTCCATGCCCCAGTGCACGCCCACACGCATTGCCGCCTTCACTGGCCGCTACCCCGGTCGTTTCGGCAATGCCGGGCTCACCGCCAGCAATGAACCCGTTTTCCCACACGGCACTCTCAACCTTGCCACTTTTCTCAAAGCCAACGGTTACCAAACCTACCTCTCCGGCAAATGGCACATGGGAGCATCCGAGCCCCACGGCCCCCACCACCACGGCTTTGATTCCTCCTACGGTTCCTACGCCGGTGCCGTCGGCTACTATGACCACCGCTACCGCGCGCGCCTACCCGATTACGAGGCGACATGGCACCGCGATGGTAAGATCATAGAGGGGTACGAAAACGGCATACATGTCACCGATCTCGTCAGTGACGAAGCCGTGCGCATCATCAGCGAAAACAAAGAATCTGATCAGCCCTTCTTCCTCTATCTGGCTTATCACGCCCCGCACACTCCACTCGATGAACGCGGTGAATTTGTCGACACCCCCACTCAGCTCGATCCGGACAACCCGAAGCGCTGGCTCAACGAAGACAAGATCAAATGGTTCAATGACCCCAAGGGCATCATCCAGTCTGAGCCAGACCCTGAAAAACGCCTCTATCTGGCAGTGCTTCACCACCTCGACCACGGTATTGGCCAAGTCCTCAAAGCCCTCGATGAATCAGGCCAGCGAGACAACACCCTAATTCTCTTTTCCTCAGACAACGGCCCCCAGATCAACTGGCCCGGCAACGCCTACCCCGATGACCTCAAGCTCACTGGCTTCAACCCTCCCCACCCCTTCCGTGGCAACAAATGTGATGCCTACGAAGGCGGCATCCGAGTTCCCGGCTTCGTCCACTGGCGCGGCAAAATCCCCGCACGCAGAATCGACAGCCCGGTCCACATCGTCGACTGGCTGCCCACCATCGCCGGCCTTATCGGCGCTACACTACCCCCAGCGGACGACGGTGCGAAGACAAAGTCTTCGGGAGGAGTGCGAGCTCTCCCTCCCCTGGACGGCCAGAATAATTCTGCCCTCTATCTCACCAAAGCTGACCCGCCCACCCGCATGATCTACCAACTCTGGGGCAAACCTGGAAAGAGATGGGCGCTGAGCTTAGGCGACTGGAAACTTGTCCACTACGGAAAAAATGAACCCAAGGAATCCGACTGGCAACTCTACGACCTCAGCAAAGACGCCAAGGAATCCAAAGACCTCACCAAGAAACATCCCGATAAAGTCAAGCAGCTCCACCAGCTCTTCGTCAACGAACGTGCCAAGGACCGCAAAACAAAAACCAATCTCTAACAACCAATCTCTAACAATCAATCGCCCTATGAAATTTGGAATCATCGGCGCCGGCATGATCGGCCGCTTCCACGCCCAAGCCATCCGCGACATGAGCGGCGGGTCACTACACTCCATCCTCGACCGCAATCAAGAGCGTGCTGAAGAACTCGCCTCGGAATTTGGAGCCAAGGCCTACACAGACATCGATGCCTTTCTCGCTGATCCTGAGCTTGAGATTGTTACTGTGGGAACTCCAAGTGGCGCCCATCTTGACCCCACCTTGGCAGCACTCAATGCTGGCAAACACGCCATTGTCGAAAAGCCCCTGGAAATCAATACCGAGCGTATTGACCAGCTCATCGATGCCGCCGCTGCGAATGGGAAGACCCTCGCCTCCATTCTCAACCGCCGCTTCCACCCCGGCATGGATGCGTTCAAAAAAGCCGCGGATGAAGGTCGCTTTGGCACACTGAGCAGTGCCTCCGCCTACATCAAGTGGTTCCGCGACCAGGCCTACTATGATTCCGCCGGCTGGCGCGGCACCTGGGCCCTCGATGGCGGTGGTGCGCTGATGAACCAGTCCATCCACACCGTCGATGCGCTACTCTATCTCGCGGGACCTGCCAAGCGAGTCACCGCCAACACCACCTGCCTCGCTCACGAACGCATCGAGGTCGAGGACCACTGTATTGCCCTGATCGAATTTGAAAATGGAGCCCGAGGAGTTATCGAGGCCTCCACCTGTACCTGGTCCTCAGATGGCCACCCAGCACGCGTCCAACTCGCAGGAACCGAGGGCTCCGTCTTTCTCGCCGACGAGGCCTTTGAGGTCTGGGACTTCAAAAACGAACAAGCCGAGGACGAGCAAATTCGCCGCACACTAATGAAAGGGCAGGAAGCGGGCCTTGGTGCCAACGATCCGACCGCGATCAACACTTACCAGCACCAGCGCAACTTCGAGGAAGTGGTTCAGGCGATTGCCGAAAACCGCGAACCTAGCACCTCGGCCACGGAGGCCCGCAAGTCGGTGCAGCTCATCCAGGCCATTTACCAATCAGCTAATAGCCACGGAGCATGGGTCGAGCTTTAATAATCAAGACCAAGGCACCCCCTCGGCTTAAAACTACCCAAGAGTATACCCCTAAAAATTGAGGGTGAACAATGCGATATTTTTTTCCGTTTTTTGACGTAATATTACTTACATCTCACAAATGAAATCCATCACCACCAATACTCACCACCTCTGCTTAGGGGTATATTTAGGGCTCAGCGTCTCTCTGCTCAGCCCCTGCCTCGGTGAGGAGCTCGATTTCAACCGTGACGTGCGCCCCATCCTCTCGGACAAATGTTTCTTCTGCCACGGCCCAGATTCCGATCATCGCGAAGCTGGTCTGCGCCTAGATATTGCCGAAGGTGCCTACGCCAAACTCAAAGAATCTGGCAAGACTGCCATCATCCCAGGTAATTCCGACCAAAGTGAGTTTATGATTCGTATCCTAGACAAAGAGGACCCCATGCCTCCGGTGGAATCACACAAATCCCTTAAGCCTAAGGAGATTGAAATACTCAAGCAATGGATCGAGGAGGGTGCCGTCTATGAAGATCCATGGGCTTACGTTGCACCCGTTAAACACACGGCACCTAAGGTCACAAAATCCGACTGGCCGGCCAACTGGATTGACAACTTTGTGCTGGCGCGTCTGGAGAAAAAAGGCCTCGCCCCATCGGCTGATACTGACCCCGTAACCCTGGCACGCAGGCTGTCCTTTGACCTCACTGGCCTGCCTCCCGAGCCCAAACTGGCCGCCGATTTCAAGGCAAAGAAAATCAGCTACCAACAACTTGTCGATTTGCTGATCGCGTCCCCTCACTTCGGTGAACGCATGGCCATCTACTGGCTTGACCTAGTACGCTTCGCGGACACTGTGGGCTACCACGGAGATCAGGACCAAAACATCTCCCCCTACCGGGACTATGTCATAAGCGCCTTCAACGAGAACCTCGCCTTTGACCAGTTCACCCGCGAGCAGCTCGCCGGAGACCTCTTGCCCAACCCGACGACTTGGCAAAAAGTCGCCTCCGGATACAACCGCCTGCTGCAAACCTCGCACGAGGGCGGCATCCAAACCAAAGAATACAACGCCATCTACGCCGCCGACCGGGTGCGCAATGTCTCGGAGGTCTGGATGGGAGCCACCGTGGGCTGTGCCCAGTGCCATGACCATAAGTATGATCCTTACACCATCAAGGATCACTACACCATGGCCGCCTTCTTTGCCGATATTCACGACAAGGGCTACACCGGTAACACACTGCCCACGATTCGACCACCTGAGATGGTCGTCTTTAATCCTGAGCTTCAACCGAAGGCAGACCAGCTTGAATCGGAAATGGCCGAGATCGTACCACGCCATGCTCAAGACCGGCTAAGCCACTTAGAGCTGCTACGCAGCAAATGGACTGGCCAGTTAAAGGGATTAAAAAATGCCAAGCAAAAAGCGGCTCTGCAGGCAAGGATTAGCGATGCCGAGCAGAAAATCGCGGCGACCGCTCCGCAAGACAAGCTCAAGTCTTTCCTCTACCTGCGCAAGCAACATCAAAAACTCGCAAAGCAAGGCCGACGAACCATGATCACCGTCGCTGAGGAGCCACGCACCATGCGCATCCTGCTCCGGGGCAACTGGCAGGACGATAGTGGTGAAATCGTCACCCCGGCCATTCCTGAGTTCATGGGCCAACTCGAACTCCCCGAAGGCCAACGGGCCACGCGTCTGGACCTCGCCAACTGGCTGACCGATCCCGCCAAGGGCAGCGGTGGTCTTACGGCACGAGTCATGGCCAACCGTTTCTGGTATCTCTTCTATGGCCGCGGTGTTTCCCCCTCCCTCTCCGACTTTGGCGGCCAGGGCCAAGCTCCGGTCAACCCCGAGCTACTCGATGCTCTGGCTGTGTCCTTTTACGAATCCGGCTGGGATGTCAAAGCACTCGTCCGCCTGCTAGTCACCAGCCGTGCTTACCGGCAGTCCTCTCTGGCCACGGCCGAGATGCTCGCGCGAGACCCTGCCAACGCTTTGGTTGACCGGCAGTCACGCTACCGCCTGCCCGCCGAGCTGATCCGGGACAACGCCTTATCCGTCAGCGGGCTTCTCGTCGATGAGATCGGTGGTAGCAGCGTCAAACCCTACCAGCCCGCTGGCTACTACCGACACCTGAACTTCCCACCGCGTAAATACGAGCAACACAATGACCCCAGACAATGGCGCCGCGGCCTCTACGTCCACTGGCAGCGCATGTTCCTGCACCCGATGATGAAGGCCCTCGATGCCCCATCCCGCGAAGAGTGCACCGCCGAGAGACCACGCTCGAACACACCCAATGCCGCCTTAGTACTCCTCAACGATCCGACATTTGTTGAAGCGGCCCGCGTCTTTGCGCACAAGATCGTCACCAAGGGAGGGAAATCTTTTGACCAGAGGATCAACTACAGCTTCCAACACGCACTTAACCGCGATCCGGACATAGAGGAAAAAGCCGTCTTCAGAAAACTTCTAGAATCCACGCTTTCAAAATACGATGGCCAAGAGGATCAAGCCAGCCAGCTAGGCAAAGCTGGCATGAGCCCCGCAGCCACAGATATCCCCCCCGCCGAACTAGCCGCATGGACGGCAGTGTCCCGCACACTCTTCAACCTCTACGAATTCACCTATCGGAACTAACCACCATGCACTCAAACCTAACAAGACGAACTTTCCTCGGCCAAGCTGGGCTTGGTCTTGGCTCCGCGGCGATGTCCTCGCTCATGGGAGTAAGGGCTGCCTCGGCAGCTTCGAATATCTACCCGGCTGCTCCTCACTTTGCCCCTAAGGCAAAGAGAGTGATCTTTCTCTGCATGGCCGGAGGCCCTTCACACTTGGAAACCTTCGACTACAAACCCGAGCTCGATCGCCTCGATGGTAAGGCAATGCCAGAGTCCTTCACCAAGGGGCAACCCATCGCCCAGCTGCAGGGCAAAGAGCTCAAGGTCCTCGGCCACCAAGCAAAGTTCCGACCCCACGGTCAGAGTGGTCTCATGGTCAGCGACTACCTGCCATGGACGGCCAAGATGGCAGATGACATCACCGTGATCAAATCCATGGTCACCGAGCAGATCAACCATGACCCCGCCCACACCTTCATGAACACTGGCACGGCCATAAGTGGCCGCCCCTCCATGGGCGCCTGGGTCAACTACGGCTTGGGCTCGCTCTCCCAGAACCTCCCGGGCTTCGTTGTTCTCTCCAGTGTCGGTGGCCGCAATCCACAACCGATCGCATCCAGACAATGGTCCGCAGGCTTTCTCCCCAGCCGCTACCAGGGTGTGGAGTTCAACGCCGCGGGGGACCCCGTTCACTACCTCAGCCGGCCCAAGGGAGTCAGCATCAAACAGCAAGACGAGCTAATCAGGTCCATCATTCAGCTCGACAAGAAAAAGCTCGGCCAGATCCACGATCCTGAGATCGAAACCCGCATCGCCGCTTACGAGATGGCATTCCGCATGCAAACTTCCGTTCCTGACCTGATGGATATTTCCGAA
The DNA here is from genome assembly GCA_965656385.1 of Oceaniferula sp. Classification (GTDB taxonomy): domain Bacteria; phylum Verrucomicrobiota; class Verrucomicrobiia; order Verrucomicrobiales; family Akkermansiaceae; genus Oceaniferula. Next base: position 4,721 of record CBFHKM010000061.1, on the reverse strand, counting down.
GAGCCCCAGAGTACGCTTGAGATGTATGGTGCTACCCCAGGGGATGGTTCCTATGCATCCAACTGCCTGCTTGCACGTCGCCTTGCAGAAAAAGGCGTGCGCTTCATTCAGCTCTACCACCGCGGCTGGGACCACCACGGCGACCTCGATAAATACATGAAAGTCTGCTGTGAACACACCGACCGCGCCACCTGGGCCTTACTCAATGATCTCAAGCAGCGCGGCATGCTTGAGGACACCCTCATTGTCTGGGGCGGCGAATTTGGTCGCACTCCTATGTATCAAGGCGCCAAAGGAGGAGCCGGACGCGACCACCACATCAAAGGATTCTCCATGTGGATGGCAGGAGCTGGCATGAAACCCGGTATGAGCTACGGCGAAACGGATGAACTTGGCTACAGTGCCATCAAGGACGTCGTCAACGTCCGCGACCTGCACGCCACCATGCTCCACCAGCTCGGTCTCAACAGCAACCGCTTCACCTACCCTTTCCAGGGCCTCGACATGAAACTCACAGGTGTCGAACCCGCCAAAGTGATTAAGGGCATACTGAGTTAAACGCTATCATCAACGTGGCTCCATCGATTCAATCACTGTCCCATCATTGTTGATGAAGATAGCCTCGACTTCATTTTGATTCGCCCAGGCAAGGCCTGCCTCACACCCCATCACGTAGAGTGCCGTGGCGAGCGCGTCCGCGTCTGTGTTAGACGGGGCAATCACGGTGCAGGATAGCAAGTCATGCTCAGGAACATTTCCCGTGGCGGCACTCCTAATATGCCCCTCTTTGAAGTATTGCCCTGAAGTCGCCATGGAGGTGTTGCTCAGCGTCACACGCGGCCCCTTGATGTGTGAGTGGGAAGGCGGAATGTAAATGGCCACCTTCCATAGCTTCCCCTTGGCGTTGTTGCCACGAGCCTTGACCTCACCTCCGATCTCCACCAAGCAATCAGCGATCTTGAGTTCATGATACAAGTAATCAGCAATGCGATCTACCGCATACCCCTTGGCAATGGCAGAGACATCGATACCCTTGCCACTGTGGTGAATATCAAAGGCTCCCCCGGTGCGGGCTTTGATTTCCTCCGCATGCTTGATGATCTCTCTCAACTCCGGGGAGAGTTGCAACTCATCTTTCAAAACAGCGCGATTATAGCGTGATATTTCCGAATCAGCTTTCCACGTAGAAGCAATTCGATCAATACGCCCAAGATTTTTCTCCACCTCTGCCTTGATCGCCTCGGCATCCAAATTTAGCTGCTCATGCGCGCGGTATTGCACTTGATAGCTTGTGCCAAAAATACTCCCGTGGAAACTCTGATAAGCAGTTTTTTGTTGGGATACTATAATAAACACAAAAACACCTACAGAAACTAACAGCAGCGTAATAATAACAGGGAACTTGCGTTTCATCGCTGGCTCACTTCAAAGGTTCCGATCGTTCGATATGGAGCAAGGCACTGTCAAAAAGATCATGTGCCGTGGTGATGGTTTCATCTGTATAAAGAAGCGACCACTCAAGCTCACCCTCTTCCTCGTCCATTTCAGATTCAGGGTAACCAACCAGATCAAGCACCTGATAGCTACGCGGGTTCTTGTTATCAACCTCGACTACGTAAACCAGCGACGGTTGATCCTGGTAGTGCTCATTGGAGTCCCCCGGCAGGTTAATTTCGATTAGCAAACGATAAGGCGTTTCCTTTTCCGGGTCCTTGGGCACAATATAATCCGCCGGATCGAAACTCTCATTGGGTGTCGCAGAGCTCAGGGCATCCACATCCTCAGCCTGCTTTTCCCCAGCTTTCTCGGCCGCTTCGCTTTCAGCCTTGTACTTCTCATACTCGCTCTTTTTGTAATGCCAGTAAGGCAGCATCTGTTGTGCGTCAGGTGCCTTGCTATGATAGAGCGTCTTCAGATGATAGCGTGAGGTGTTTTCCAGCCAGATCGCCATGTGGGGAGGATTTTCCGCGTCAAAGGCACTGCCTCCCTTGAAGTCCAGCCGCATCTTATAGTGTGGAGCGGGTGTGTAGTTGTAGACGACCTTGGTGTCGATGAGCTCAAAGCGATCCGCAGCCGGCCCGAGGTTTTTGCTTAAGCCCAGAATCGCCAGCACTGGCTTGGGCTGCATTAAAATCACGGTTACCAGAGCTGCCACGCAGAGGATGACCAGCAGGGCGGTTTTACTGGTAAAGTAGTTTTTGAGTTGGCGGAAATTGTTTTTTAGATGCAGTGCAATCGAGCCAATAAACACAAACCCCAACAGCGCGTGCACCGAGACGGTTAGAATATTAAAGGGCAGAAAAAAACCCATCACTCCCGTCACTGCCAAGCTCAGAAAGAGAACGGCAATAGTGAGGGATACAACGTTTCGCTTCATATCTGATGAGCCAAGCTACCTCTAGGATCTCGCTGGCACAATCGCATTGTGCTTTTTAAGCTCCGCGTGGATTTTTTCCAAGGGAACCTCTCCGGGCGTTGTTTTAAGTCTGGCGGCCAGCACGGCCGTAACGGCTGCCGCCTGTCCCATGCCCATGCTACTGGCCTGCACGCGTGCCGCTGAGTTCGCCAGCCGATCACTGGACACAGAGCGCCCAGCAACCATGATATTCTTCGAGCCCTTGGGAATGAGCGCACCCCGTGGAATGGTGGGAACTGTGCCGTGTTTGAGATGCTGTGGCACCACGCCTTTTTCATCGTGTAGATCGATCGGGTAAAACGAATAAGAGAGCGCATCCTCAAAAATTCGGCCGGAAGTGTAGTCGTGCACCGTGATCATCGTTTCCCCTTTGATGCGGTAGGTTTCACGACTGGCAGTTTCATTCATCATCTTATTGATTGATGCCTTTTCACCTCCCGGTATCGTTTTGAAAAACTTGAGCAAGCGCAACACACATTTGCGGCCTGCTAGGTTGGTCTGGGTTTGTGTAGCCGCATTGGTAGAATCTGCACCAAAGATGTGATTGGTGTTGCCACGCGTGCTGGCGATCACCCCCATGATATTACCTGTCCAGGTGTCACCTTTCTGCAGCGTGCCATTTCTGATCGCCTCATTGTATTTCTTCTTAATGAGGCCCGCATTTTCCCGAACCACCTTTTCATCAAATCCCTTGAAGGTCACCACATGAGTTCCCGGCTGGCGGGTTTTGCCACGCAAGCGCTCCATGCCCAACATGCCCACCACCTCAGCCCCCCCGGTGCAATCAATAATCTGGGCGCATCGTAATTGATAAGCAACCCCCTGCCCCACCACATCGACCAGCCAGCCCTTTGCTGTTTGCTCTACCTTCTGCGGGAACTGGTAGTAAGCCAGTGACACGCCCGCATCCAGACAGGCTTCCTCTGCCAGTAGTGAATAGAGCTGCGCATTGATATCGACATGATAGGGAACATGCGAGCCATGCACCTTGGTGAAATCCTGTAACTTTTTGCCGTCCACTTTTACTGAATTCTCAATGAGCTCCCAACCGATTCCGCCAATAACCTGCTTTCCCCAGGCGTGAAATAACCCCGGGAAACAAACCCCACCCGTGGTGGTGGTGCCACCGAGCTGGGAGTTGCGCTCCAATAAAACCGTCTTCGCCCCCATGCGCCCAGCTTGGATCGCGGCAACGTGTCCGGCAGACCCCCCGCCCACGACCAGCACATCAACGTCGAGCACATCTGGGTTGTTTGGGTCTGGAGAAGGCAAGTTCTCGGCACTCGCTTTGTGCACCAGGCCAGACGCGGCTAGGATGGCAGTACCCGCCACCTGCTTTTTGATAAATTCGCGACGATTCATATGATATTTGGATGTATGCTTACAGTATACGATGACGACCTCGTAAAGGTGTCAACAAACACAAAAAACATACTGTTAAGCTAGGTGAAACGAATGATCTGACAAGAACCCAAATGGGTGATGCTCTGGCTTGAGCAGAGCCGCCGAGCAATCCGCCATGCGGCTTCAGTTGAAGTAGACTAAGTCGTGGCCAGTTTAAGTAGGGCCGGCGGCCGCCAGCAGATTGAAGATGGAGGATTAAAGTCCAGCACGAAGCACCCACTTGCCGAGTGGAACATCCCACGTCGAAACTCCGTCCGCGTTCATCTTGTTTGAGAGGTTAATAATCGAAGAGGTATCGGGGATTGAGTTTGTTCCGGATTGGGGAAATGCCAAAACAGCAACTTCTTCAAAATAGAGGGGCAGGCCGCCTGGGCCCTTGGGCGCCTTGTTTTCCGGGAAGGGCAGCTTCTGTGAGAATCCGGCTGGTCCGGCAACCACCGTTTGGCTACTGTACAATCCTTTCATTGCATCCGCAGGCTCAACCCAACTGCCACCGGCGTTCCAACTGCTCGAAGCAATCAACCCGAGCTCCAATCCCAACCGGGTGGCCTCGTCAATGGCATGGTTGATGGCCTTGAGCGACTCCGTCCCCATGAACGCCGGCCCCGCAGGGATGCGTGCTTCGTCCGGATTCGGCTTAAAAATTCCGATGTCCCAAATCTCCACTCCCGACATCCCCTTGGCCTTCATCTCCTCCAATTCACGGGTAATTTGAGTCAGGTTCACATGGCCATTGAGCCAGTCCCAGTAGGCGCCAGGCCTCGCTTCGATCGGCGGGTTCCTGAATCCAGCTTCCAATACTGAGTTGTGCGTTTGTGCGCCAGCGTTACCAACGGCAACGATGATTGCCAGTGCGGCACCTGTTCTAGAGAGTCGTAGATGTATGGTTTTCAGCTTCATT
>CBFHKM010000060.1:6901-11659 GCA_965656385.1 Oceaniferula sp. | reverse complement strand
ACGCAAACTAGTGCATAAAAATTGGGCTGCACTCACCGAGCCGTCCAATGCTCCTATCAAGATTAGAAGCTCCATCATCATCACAGGCTTACGGGACGATGACGCTCGCGAGAAACTCGCAGAAGAATTTCCCGGCAGGCACATAGTGCAGATCCCAGCTGACATGGCCTTTGGCACTGGCGACCATGCCACCACCTCCACATGCATGCGATTTCTCGTCGACATCGCACAAGAGCGAGCTTCATCAGATTGGGACCTTCTAGATCTGGGCACAGGGACTGGAGTCATTGCCATTGCTGCACGCATGCTGGGAGCTCATCACAGCGAGGGCATGGATTTTGACCCACAGGCCGTCAAAGTAGCTCGGCGTAATGTGCGGCGCAATCAAGTAAGCCTTGTCAAAATGTCTGAGGTCGACGTTCTCGATTGGCAGCCCCAGCGCAAATGGCCTGTGGTTGTGGCAAATCTGTTTTCCACTATTTTACAGCAAGCATTCCCCACTATCGTCGAGGCCATGGAAGAAAATGGAGATATTATCGTATCAGGCATTCTACATGATCAATGGGATGAAACTCGAGCAGTTGCAGAAAAATCGGGACTCTGCTTTTCTCAAATCGTACGCAAAGGCAAGTGGATGACCGCACGGGGAACTTACGAGCCATAGTCGCAGGTCAATAAATCATGTCCTCGGTGCACCATTTGGCTTGCATCAGAAAAATTATCAGATACTCCATCTGCATCATCTCGCAGGGAGATGTGCTGTGAAAATCACTGTTACTCCCTTTGCGGGTGAACATATTAATTGTTTTTAAAACATACAGCACCATGGATTCCATCTCATCACGCGTCAACAAAGTCGCCCCCTCCCTCACCCTTTCAGTCACCAACCAAGCCAAAGCCATGAAAGCTCGTGGCGAAGAAGTTTATGGACTTGCTGGTGGTGAGCCCGATCAGGATACTCCTGACTTCATCAAGCAAGCAGCTATTCAGGCCCTCAACGACGGCAAAACTAAATACACGCCTGCATCAGGTATTCCTGAGCTCAGAGAGGCTATCGCCAACAAGCTTAACACTGATAACGGCATCGAGTATGATCCGCGCCAAATTGTTGTTAACTCAGGAGCTAAGCAATCTTGCTTCAATGCTATTCTCGCCGTCTGCGAAGAGGGTGACGAAGTCATCATCCCATCACCTTACTGGGTGAGCTACCCAGAAATGGTTCGCCTTGCAGGCGCCGAGCCAGTTTTTGTTGAGACCACTGCGGAAAACAACTGGAAAATTACACCAGAGCAGTTTGAGGAAAACATGACTGGTCGCACCAAAATGATCATCCTCAACACTCCAGGCAACCCCACTGGATCAGTCTACACTGCTGACGAGCTAAGAGCCCTCGGCGATGTTGCCCTCTATGAGGACATCATCATCCTCGCTGATGAAATTTACGAGCACCTCGTATACGGTGACACCAAGCACACCAGCATCGCATCTCTTGGCAAGGACCTCTACGACCTCACCATTACCGTGAACGGGTTTTCCAAGGCCTACTCAATGACAGGTTGGCGTGTTGGTTACACCGCAGCACCCAAGCCGATCGCAGAGGCAATGTCCAAGATTCAGGGACACACCACTTCGAATGCAACCACCTTTGCTCAATATGGTGCACTTGCTGCCCTCGAGGGAGGTAAGGATTTCATTAGAGACCTCAATGCAGAGTATGATGTCCGCCGACAGTTCGTCTACGGTCGACTCAGTTCTATTTCCAACATCAAAGTAACTGAGCCACAAGGTGCTTTTTATTGCCTAGTCGATACCGAGCAAATCGGCATTAAATCAGTAAACCTCTGTGACAAGCTTCTCAATCGTTACCGCGTAGCTGCCGTTCCAGGTATTGCTTTTGGACACGATAATAGTATTCGCATCAGCTATTGCACTACGCTCGACGTGTTGAATGAAGGTCTATCTCGATTTGAAGAATTCTGTAAAGCCCACTAATTCTGGCTTACGGTAATTTCCTCAGATACAAATTACAACCTACGCGTCACACCCACCAGTGTGGCGCGTTTTTTATGCACAGCTCAGACTGCTAGCCATACTCGACATGGTCCAATATCAATCCATCTGGAGGTGCGCAGAAAGGTGACCTCCCGTGCGGAAGCTCAGGCGACTGGTTCAGCAAACTTTTGAGATCATCTAATCTCAAGCGGCCTTGGGCCGCATAAACAGCTGAGCCAGTAAGCAACCTTACCATTTTGTATAGAAAGCCATTACCAGTATAGACGATCTTATATCCCATTTCTGTTGTTACCAACTCACATTTACTGAGTACCCTGACGTAATCCGTATCCTCTGTCTCATTCCCCCTTTTTGCCGAGAAAGCCTGAAAACTATGTTCTCCCTCCAAGATACTCAGCGCCTTCGCCAATGAGTCGGCATCAAGCTGACGAGGCAAGTGCCATGCCAGACCGGCACGCAAAGGAGGCAGCACAGGCGCCAAACACAAATCATAAGTATAAGTCTTCGACTTGGCACTAAAGCGAGCATGAAAATCTTTTGGCACTTCCTCACAGTTCATCACTCGAACGGCTGCTGGCAACTTACTGTTCACCGCAGGTAGCCAGTTATAAGCATTCATACTCATGCCATCAGGAACATCAAAATGCGCTACCTGACCAAGCGCATGCACGCCCGTGTCTGTGCGCCCCGAGCCATGAATGCGAACACTCTGCTTCGCAACTTCCGATATACTTTTTTCCACGTAATCTTGGATAGTATTACCACGAGGCTGGGTGGCCCACCCTTGGAATGGCCGTCCATCATAAGCTAAGGTCATTTTCAGTCGCACAGCCCAATAATAGACAGACTCAGAAAAAGAAACAACCCCACCTTCTTCAAGATGGGGTTGTTTTCTAAAAAAACGAACTAGGCGAAATCAGTGATTACTGCCCGCGCCCAAATACAACCGTGTAAATCGTCTTGATGATGATAATCGCATCAAGCATCAGACTGTGTTTCTGCACGTAATAGAGGTCATAATAGAGCTTTTCGAGAGTGTCTTGATCACTGGCACCATATGAATAATTCACCTGCGCCCACCCCGTGATACCGGGCTTCACTGCATGCCTAAAGTGGTAATACGGAAACTTGGCTTCATAGCCCTTAACCAAAGCAGACCACTCCGCTCTTGGCCCAACTAAACTCACATCCCCCTTAAGAATATTCCAAAATTGCGGCAGTTCATCGATACGTGTTTTTCTCAAAAACTTGCCAATCGGAGTCAAGCGAGAATCGTTTTTCTCGGTGTACATCGAGCCCTCTTCTGATCTTACCTTCATCGTGCGAAACTTGTATAACGTGAAAGGTATTTCACGGTGTCCAATTCGTTCCTGCTTAAATATGGCTGGCCCTGGATTAGTCAACTTTACCATGATAGCCGTAACCAGCATCAATGGCCAAAAGACAATAATTCCGATAAGACCAAATGCTATATCAAAGGCACGCTTGATACGCTCATAAGTATTGTTGTGAGTGGTAAAACCACCCTTGAGAGCCCAGCCCATGTTCACCTCTCGCGGTGATACCATTTTGAGATAATTCGTCAGGTAAGCATCATACGAGCAAACATTGTTCCCATTAAACTGAGCCACAGCCAACCTCTTCACCAAATTGTAAGGCATCTGATCCGGTGAATACGTTAGCACGTAATTTTCGACATAACGACCATGCATTGAAGACTGGAAGTTCATCTTATCAATCGACTCTAGAATTGGAGATTCAGGATCATCCTCTATCAAATGCTCCCCAACGTCGGAGTCAAACGGATCAACCACAATCACTTCATGGCTACCATCCTCTCGTTGGATTCTTTGATATAAATCCTGAGCAGCCCAGCCCTTGCCAATAATACAGAAGGCATTACCTCGCTGATACGTCAATTTCGCCTTACCTAAGATGAATCGATAAGCCATCGACAGCAAAGGGAAAGCAATCAGAGGTACTGCTACTACAAAACGAGCAGAATTCAAATTGAAGCCGTAACTGATTACTGAATAAATCAGGAAAAAAACGACTACAAAAACAACGGTAGAGACAATGATATGTTCACTTAGAAATCGAAAGTTTTTAGTGTTAGTGCGGTAATTATAGCCACCGACAAGTGCTACCCCAAGGACGCTTCCCATTTCTATGATCAGCAGCACCCGCCGACTTACCGTAGTCAGTAAATCTTCATCATAGCGGACATAGTTACCAATAATGAAAATAGCGGCAATCAGCATTATATCAAAAACAAGTAAAGCCGCAGGGTAAACATGACGAACGATATCACGCTTCCAGTGCAAAACAGCTCCCTGCTTGTGCTTATCGGCATCATCAAAGATGGACCCCATCGCCATATCTGATGTGTCGTCAAGAGCGACAAAAGCTGCGGCATCGCTAGAATTTTTAACTTTAACGTTATCAGTGTTTAGAGGCGGAGAGACCATCAATCTGTTTTAATTGTGTGTGGAGTTATCATCTCAAAAGATGATTAACTAATATAAATAATAAAAATAAGTCCGGCAGTCAAATTTTTTTGTAAAAAACACCAGTAAATTAGAGTGCCTCCGCCTGCTCCTGTAAAATCTGATTAAGTTCTCGCGCCTTCTCTAGATCACCGAGCTCACCGTAGGCTCTGACCAAGATTCTCAAGAACTCAACACGATACGAGCCAGATATCTTATCAAGATTATTTTCAATCTTCACAATGATTTCATACCAACG
>CBFHKM010000060.1:0-6803 GCA_965656385.1 Oceaniferula sp. | reverse complement strand
GCTGTTTTTCTGCCAACACCATGCACTGAAATTTCAAGTTACTACCCAGTGGCACCTCATCAATTTTGGCAGCAATATCCAGCAAAGTAATGGCTTGTCGCCAGACTGGATCACGACTCAGAGACATCTTAAAGGCAGCTCCGACTGGCTTACGTGTGTGATGTAATGCTACGTGTTCAAGCACTCTGAGAGAGTTTCGCTGATGCGCAGTCGCCAACCGAAAATGAAAATCCGCTATATCCCTTTTACCTTTTTTCCAAGCATTGAGTCCGAGTAAAATATGCCCTGTAGCAACACCACGCCCCTCAATGAGAGCTTCTCGAATACGATCTTCCGATATGCCACTGATAAACAAGATGAATTGTCCTATTTGTGCCGGCACAACTTCCGCAACTGACAGTGCATTATCAAATGCATCCAACGCCATCATTTGAGAAGATTCATCATTTTTCTGAAATAACGTACGCCCAATCAGCAAATAGGTCTTCGCCATAATTGGCCTCAACTCCATATCATCTGGATTAAGGGCTAATTTTTTTTCCATCAATGATATTAACTCTGAGCTCTTTTTCTCAATCAATGTTAGCTTCCCCCCCGCATCAGATAAAATACCCAGAGCGTCGAGATTAACTTTAAGGTAGTCCTCTTTGTTGACATCATCTGCATCTAGGCTCGATAGGGTGTAAAGAGCCGCCTCCCTCGCATTCAGTTTTTCATTATTTCTCAGATAGATGCTACCGCGCAAAACACCCATTCTATAATCAGTAACACCCAGCTCATTGAGTATTTCGAGCGCCGCAGTAGGACGATCCGCACGGTAATAGACATTCACGAGCTGCATCTTCATACGCTTAATCTCCTCATCATCATCACTGAGAGCGATCGCCTTTTTGATATGTTCAATCGCAAGTGGCACATTACTTCTACCTCTTGATCGATCAGAAAGTAATCCCGTCGCAGACCAGAGATGAGTGCGAGCAGAATCAAGCTGGGTCGTCAGAATTTGGCGCAGCATATCTCGCCGAGGAACATTTCCCATTTCATTTGCTGCGATCATCGCCGCAAAGAGCATCTCTTCATCGCGCTGATAAGCATTCACCGAGAGCAGCTTCCCTGCCATGAAATCTGCTTTCTTGTGATTTCCCGTTTGCAGGGCTGTCATCATCGACTTGCGATATGGCTTGTAAAAATCTTTTTCACTCATGCTATTTGCCAAAAAAAGCGTCGAGAAAATCCACATGAGCAGCAGAATCATCGGTGCCGCAAAGGCGAGATACTTCCATGCCCTTGTCGTCAGCCAAAACATCACCAAATCTATCAAAGATCGAAACGGCACAAGTAGGAAACCAAAACGTTTACGTAAGCTTTGGCCTAACTCATCTGGCACAAGCCTTGATAGTTGCCAAAGAATGAAAGCGGGAAACCGAGTAACCAACACCCACATATAGCGTAAGGTGGATGTATGCCTGATTTTAGCGAGCCTGTATTGACCGTATGGGTTGTTCATTATGCTATTTTAATGCTCTACTATTTATTTTGGCTTTGGCTAGCGATGGCCCCTCTGATCTGCTCACGGAAATCGACATACATGAGCCTAATTTGCTGCTTGGTAGCCTCGTCCAAGGGACGTGGATTCGCCACCATGCACTGTGTTTGATACAAAGTGCGGCGATCTTGGTCGTAAGAATCACCAAACGGCGGGGTCATTTGGCTAGGCTGCAGTCGATAAACCAGCATCGACAGATCGTGCTTTGCCGGCTTTGGCACCACTGGGTTTCCTAAATGATCGCAATTACTGCATAAAATAAAACCGGCATCACCATTAGGTATTAACATGTCGGTCTGCGAGGCCTGCCACTCAAACGCAGGAAGGCTCCTCAAGATTTTTTCGTCCACCAGCTGCCAGCCCACTTTGAAATAACATCGCTTAACATCGTGCCACTCATGAAATGGGTAATCTAATGAAAACGTAACCGTTAATCCATTGTATTTAAGCCTCCATGTGCTCGAAAATGCCCCCCAGACATTCATGATATCACGTCTCTCCGTGTCGTAACTAGTGAGCTCCCAACCATCCCTATCTGGAACAAATGAATTTTCATCCAGTTTTGTGAGCCCCTCCTCATCATACATGAATTCCATCTTGGTCACTGCCTGGCGGTGGTAAGTCACGACCGCTTCCATGGCAATGAGAGATCCCAACATCAATACTATCACTACAAACGAAACACGGCCTACTTGTACAGGCCTCAAAGATACAAAATATGCAAATATGCGACTCAGTTCAATATGAGAAACCCACGTCCAAAGCCTTGCCAGCGGGCTCTTTGCTCGCCTTATCATATCACTATCGACTACATCTTTTTTCGCCCGCGAATAAAGGAATACAACCAATGCATCAGTGCAAAGCACCAAGCCGATGCCTAGCATAAACGACATGAAATGGTAGATCCCTACATAGTCACCATCGATTAAATCCAGCCCGTAACGTATCTTCACGTTGATGACCAAAAATATACGCACAATATTTAGCACCCATGTCGTCAACAGCGACATCAGAAAGACCACCAAACAGTGAGACAATCTTCTATTCCTGACAACACACACTACAGCAGCACAAGCTATCATGCTTACCAATGAAACCCATCCACTGCAGATATGATCGATGCGAAAGTCTTGGCTAGGGAGACCCAGGGTGTTGCCTTGAACAACATGTATAGTACCACCGTAGTCGAGCATTTTTGAAGTCGTGGAAATACTCAAGTTCTCCATCCACGTCATGATGCGCAGTGTCATTTGGTAAGGAGGTCTCAGAAAGAGCAATAGCAACAACCACAAGCCCATGAGATTTTCGACTTTTCTGAAAGACGATAAATAGAGAGCCGCAGTTGCCATGAAGGCCAACCAGCCCATGGTTGCAGCATATGGCACATAATACAGAAGGCCAAAGAGCAGCATAATAAGCCCTGGGATAAAGCTTAACCACAATGCCCAGCGAGGAGCATAGGTCTGTGCAACAGGAGCCTTTCGCCATCGTAAGGAAAAAACTATGACGATGACAACAGCCAGCAGCGGCCATAACTTATAGCTATCCCGCTCCTGAAGTACTGAAAAATAATTGCAAAGCATCGGCAACCACAGCAATGCAGCCAAGCCCATTACTACCCAGGCCTTCCATTGGCTTTGTTTATTATTATCTGCCGTCATTTGTTATTAGTATTTCCACTAGTGTCTGGTTATTTAGCTTTTTTAACAGCCAACTTTTGGTGTTGCTCCGCAATTTTAGATTGCCCAATAGCAGCATAAGCCTCGGCAAGTAATTGGTGGACAGCGGCTTGATCAGAAGCTTTGGATATCGACTTCTCTAATGAAACAATGGCAGGTTGCCATTTTTGGTCATTCACTTGCACCTCGCCAAGTCGGTGATACAAGTCAGCGTGATAAACATTACCACTGGAACGTAGTGCTTTGCGTATCATTTGCTCAACTCGTGAGTAATCCGGTTCTGCTTCAGCCAACAAAACCTGAGCAAGTTGTATGATAGCATCTGTGTTTTGAGGGTCAGTCTCCACCGCCTGCTCAAGCAACTCACGCTTGTCTTGAGTTGCTGATGGGTCCAGTGTTGCTAGCGTAATATTCACTTGTGACTGGGACTTTGAATTATTTGCCTTTTGCGAAGCAGACAATACCTCTTGAAGAATACTCTTCGCCCGCTCTCTTTGACTGACATCTCTCTCAGCAATGTAGGATAGCGCCTCAATCGCTGATTCACAGTCAGGTTTTACTCGAAGCACCTGCTCAAGTTCGTTTGTCATCTCTGTAAAACCAGAGACAGCTCCAGACGGTAGCTTTTTAAAAGCGGCGATTGCCTGGCTATAGTGGTATGCCATTCGTAATGCTTTCACCTGCTGTGCCGGCGAGGATTTTTTCGACGACTCTGGGTCACTATTGTTCGTTCTATTAGTTGCGAACCGGGACTCTAAAATTTGTAATGCATTGTCTGCAATATCATACCTTCGAAGTATAATGGCACTCAAAATATAAGTAATTCTTCCAGAAATATCAGTTCCCCTGCTATGCCGAGTCGTCCTACCCAGTGTATCAAAAAGATAGAGCATCCTATCCTTTAATTCTAAATTGTTACCCTTCATCGCGATCACATGCGCTAAGGGGACTTGTAATGAGGGATGTGGCTTATCCTCATTGCAAATCCCATTCATAAGTACTTCCACCGCCTGATTACGTTTGCCTTGCGATACCAAAGTAGCTGCCCATAAACAATATGCCTTCTCCAGCTCAGGGTTGAGCGCTACCGCATGAGACAAGTGAAGCTGAATTCCCGCCGTTTCTTCATCTTCTGGCAATGCTAACACGCCTTGCTTCCTCTGATCCAGCCCCGGAAATTGCCAAATAAAATCGTCATTGAAGTGAGATAGTTTATCGTTAGCAATCCACAGGTGAGCTTTGCCATAGCCCAGTGGATCATCCTCTGAATCGCCAAGCCTAGCGAGGTTGAACATCATCACCCAGGCCTGCTTGTCATCACCCTCCACCAGCAAGGATAATGCTTTGTTATAACGCTGTTCAGGGCTACCGACGAGTTTTTTTACGGTCGTCTTATAACGGCTTTCCTCTTTGATAAGCATATTAGCCAGAACCATCACGATGACTGATGAAGCCACAATTAAAAGAAGAGACCAATAGGTAGACCTATAAAGCTTTAGGTGCCTTTGGATTTTTTTTCTCTTTCTCTTGCTGCGAGACATTGTCAAATATTACTTAATATATATTAAACATCAATCATGAAATGTGATTGAAAATTCGCGTTTGATACCGCTTCTACTCATCCACATATAAGTGATAACCAGCTAACAATCAATTTTATCGATCATCAGCCTGGCTACACGACCCGCATTGATATTCTCGTCAAAATACTCCATACCAAAGCTGCGCGCAAGTGCTCCTCTGCGGTCACATTCATCAGCTTGTGAAGCCTCTGCAATTGCAGCTTCTAAGGCATCGATACCTCCAGGTCTTACCAACCAACCGCCGCCACTCTCTAGCACCCACTGACCAATTGAACTTTCTTCCGAACCAACAAAAATTACGGGTCGACCGGCCGCAAACACCCCTTGAAGCTTTGATGGCACCATCGTGCCGTCCCACTCTGGTCGTAGAGACACTAAATGCACATCCGCGCTAGCAAGATGTGCATCCAAATCCTTTGCATCGACATAGTCGTGTAATTCAACTGGGGCACTGGCGTGAGCACTGATAAAGCCTTCGATCTCAGCACGACGTTTACCACCACCAAAAAAAACAAAACGAGCACTCCTCTCGCCGTCAACATCATCAGAAACTGCACTTAACCCCACTTCAAGAATCTCATCGAACAAATGGCCGAGCCCCATATTACCAGAATACATCACCACTAGATCAGATTCATTCCAGCCTCTGCTTTTACGCAGCGACATAACTTGCTCATGCTCTACTTGTGAAGTTTTGGATCCACTCCACAAGGGCACCCATGGGCTTATTTTACCTGAGTCTAGGTAGCTCGCAACCCGCTTCGCCATATCTGGGCCCAGAGAAATCACCTCACTACATCGCTGCCCCCCGAAACCCCAGCACGCTAATGCTGCCAGCAAACGATGAAGCACACTTCCAGACTTAAGCATGCCATGAGCAACCATCACGTCTGGATACAGATCCATCACCCAATGAGAATGGCGACAGCCGTGCACTCTGGAAAACAACCGCGCCAATATCGACAAATACGGCGGAGTCGTCATCGCAATAATCTTGTCAGGATGATCTGACAGACGTGCCAAGGCCATAACAACCCCTAGATAGAAGCTTACATAATCGACTAACTTACCTACAAAGCTACCACGACCAAACGAAGTCGCCCCCACGCGCACCACCCTGACGCCAACTTGCTCGAACTCGTTGGCTTCTTTGCCGGCATCATCAGAGATAACTTTAGACGCGTAACCTCCTTTGGCACAGACCACCGTCACCTCATGGCCTGCCTCTACGATCTTCTGCACCACACGCACCAGCATTGTTCCCGTTGGCGCCGCATCGGGGGGATAATACTGATTTATGAATACAAAATGCATCGGCTTTTCTCTAAAAGAGCTTTTGATAAAATCAGTAATCCCAGCCATTGGGCCGCGATTCATACCACTTAGCCAATGACCTCACCGACTGCTCGATACTGCGCTGAGGCTCCCAGCCGAGTATCTCTTTCGCTTTGCGGTTGTCTGCAACCGCAATGTTAGCATCACCACCACGGCGCTCACCGACTGATTTCTCTAGCTCAACCTTCATGATTCGCTCCACCTCCGTCACAATTTCATAGACCGAATTACCCTTACCAGTTCCCAGATTGAAGACATCGCTGTCACCGCCTGATTCGAGATAATCGAGCGCTTTGATATGCGCATCTACGAGATCCTCTACATTGATGTAATCACGAATCGGTGAGCCATCAGGAGTATCCACCTCCGTGTAGTTCAGCACAAAAGGGGCAATCCCCATGGTCGCCCGCACTGCATTTTGCATCAGGTGGAACGATGGCTTTTTAGAATCTCCAAAGAGTGAGTCATCCGAAGCTCCACAGATATTGAAGTAGCGCATCTTGACACTGCGCAGACCATAAAGCTTGCCATACCAGTCGATCACTCGCTCCGCCATCGCCTTGGACTCTCCGTATGGGCTAGTCGGTGCATTTTGCGGATGCGTTTCTGAGATGACCTCTTGCTCAGGATTGCCATAAGTGGCGCAAGTGGAGGAGAACA
>CBFHKM010000059.1:0-11697 GCA_965656385.1 Oceaniferula sp. | reverse complement strand
TTTTCGATGGCGGTATCGGAGAGGGGTTTGGCGCTGTCTTCGTGGCTGACAATTTGTTGGATGGCTTCACGAACACCAGTGTTGGAAATTTCACTGCCTTGTTTGGTGGTGTAGCCTGTGGAGAAGAATCGTCGCAGATCCATGAGGCCGTGAGGAGTGAGGATGTATTTGCCTGAGACTGCTCGCGAGATTGTTGCTGCGTGAACGCCGACGGCCTCTGCGATATCCTGCATGGTCATAGGGCGCAGCTTGGTGAGTCCATGAGTGATGAAGTCGGGTTGACGTTTAACGAGTTCGGTGCCTATTTTTAATAATGTCTCTTGGCGTTGGCCCAGGGCGCTAATAATTTGCCTGCCTTCGTGAATGTTATCCTTGATGAATTTACGAGCCTTGGGGTCTGAGCTTAGTTTTGCTAATAGGTCTTTGTAGTGATTGCTTATTTGGAGTTTAGGAAGGTGATCGCCAGTGAGGTGGGCGTAATACTGCCCCTCTGTGTTTCTGCGTAATTCGAGGTCGGCGCTAACGTGGGGATTGGACGTGGGGTCGAATGCGGCGCCAGGGTCTGGGTTCAGAGTGGCGATGTGTTCTGCTGCATCATGAACCGATTCTTGGGTGACGCCGAGGGCTCGAGCGATATCGCTGAAGCGGTGACGAGCCAAATCGCCAATATGTTGGTCTACGATGCGGCTCTCCAGAGATCCTCCCATGCCTTGAAGTTGAAGCTGGAGAAGCAAGGATTCGGTCAGATTCTCCGCGGCTACTCCAGGTGGGTCAAACCTCTGCAATAAGCATAATGCTGAGCGAAGTTGCTTGAGGGGGTAGCTGGAGTTGGCTGCGATGTCTTCGATGGAATCCTCAAGAAAGCCTGTGTCATTGATAGAGCCTATGAGTAGCTCGGCGGCCATGTAGGTGTTGTCATCAAGAGCTGCATGATTGAGCTGGTCAACGAGGTGTTGTTGCAGTGTTTGAGGGGCGACGATAGAATTGTAGAGAAATTCGCGGCGTTCTTCATCGTCTGAGGTGTGGGATCTGGTCCCGTGCATGAGAATCTGATCTTCACGCCAGTAATCATCGAATTCAGATAGGTTCTCGTAGTCAGTTTCGGCATCAGCGATTTGACTGTCCTCAAGCTGGTCGCGCTCCTCTGTGATTTCTAGCGTTGGGTTCATCTCCGCTACCTGGCTTAGTAGTTGCCCAAGCTCCATGGTATTGGCCTGCAGAATATTCAGGCTCTGGCGCATCTGCGGCGATAGAGTCTGTTGCTGGGAAAGGTTTTGATGGAGGCCTGTTGATGCCATGGCTGGATGTGCTCTGAGCGCTTTGGGTGTGCACAATCAGATATGAAGAGGGTAAGGGATGCCTCCAAAGTGCTTGGCCGGCGGGCGCCAAATCAAGGATGACGCTGAAGGGTAAGATAAAACCGAAGATGGTTTCAATCTATTTCTTAGCAAATTCTATGCCATTATTAATAAAGTTTACTGGTTGGGATTGGCGGCATTATTTGGTGGTTGGTATTTTGCCCGATGTAGCTAAAGACATGCCGTGTTCTCTGTCGGTAAGAAACTAGGTAAAGGCGGTAGCTGGTGGATTGCTATCGGCTTCTTTCTACTGACGGCAGCTCCGGGTATGTGGTATCCGGCGTTACCCAATATATTGAAGGCTCAAGGGATTGAGTGGGTTCTTCCTTATGCTTTTGCTGTCGGGCCGTTTGTTTCTTTATTCTCACCCCTTATTTTTGGCTCGATGGCTGATTATCGCTTTTCAGCGCAGAAATTGGTGGGGACTTTGTCGCTATTGGGCGCAGGTTTTCTGGGCATGGCATTCTATGCGCTCTACATGGGCTGGGGGGCATGGTGGTATCTTGGCTTTCAGGTGCTTAATGCTTTGTTGGGCGCACCCATGTGGTCGCTTGTTTCCACGGTGACTCTGGCTAATGTTGATAACGCGCAGAAAAAGTTTCCACTGTTCCGCGTGTGGGGATCAATCGGCTGGGTTGTGGCTGGTATATCGGTGAGCTGGATGGGCTGGGATAGCTCTCCCATGGCGGGCATTGCGGCAGCTGGAATCAGGGTGGTTTTCGGACTGGCATGCTATATGATGCCGGATACGCCGCCACAGGGGAAACTTGAAGAAGGTAAGCCCAATTGGCGTAAAAATCTCGGACTTGATGCTCTGATTCTCTTCAAAGACCGAACGATGCGGGTGTTTTTGCTAACTACGCTGCTCTTTACGGTTCCCCTTGGTGCCTTCTATATGTATGCGCCGATGCAACTAAAGGAGTTGGGAGATTTGCATCCCGCAGCTTCGATGACTCTCGGGCAAGTGGCTGAAATTGTTGCCATGTTGACTCTGGGCTGGTTGCTGGCACGGGGGAAGCTTCGTTGGGTGCTGGTATCGGCGTTGTTGATGGGGCTTGTTCGTTACGGACTGTTTGCTTTTTCTGGCTGGAGCGGTGAGTTGATTTGGATATGGCTTGGCATTGCGCTCCACGGTCCCTGCTACACGTTTTTCTATATCACGGGGCAAATACTGGTTGATCGACGTGTAGACGCGTCGATGCGTGGCCAAGCTCAAGCTTTGTTGGGAACCTTAGTCGGAGGTGTTGGCGGCTTAGCGGGCAGTTTGCTTTGTGGCTGGTGCTACGCAACGACTACGGGAATTCCACACAGCTGGGTGTTTTTCTGGGGTATTCTGGCGCTAGCGGTTGTGGGCTGCACGCTCTACTTCGTCACTGGCTATAATAATGGCATGCCGAAAGAGGCTGAGCCAAAGTCATAGCCAAAGCTGTCGCCTTAGCCATAGCTGTCGCCTTGGCCATAGCTGTCGCCTTGGCCATAGCTGTCGCCTTGGCCAACGCTCATGGGGCTTGGGTCATGGAGCTCATGCGCATGGTTTGGTCGCATGGTTTGGTCGTTGAGCAGGAATCTAGGGATTATCCTAGCGGTGCTATTACCAAGCGGTGCATCACTGTGCATCAGTTTCATTATCCCACGCGCGAGTTTCAAAGCGCATAATTTCTTTGATGAAGGTGAGTGGGACGTCGCCGGTTGGACCATTTCGGTTCTTGGCGATAACCAGCTCAGCTGTGCCATTATCTTCTTCACGGTCTTCTTTGTTGTCTGCGTAATAAGCAGAGCGATAGAGAAGGCCAACCATGTCGGCGTCCTGCTCGATAGATCCAGACTCACGAAGGTCTGACATACGAGGCTTGCCACCGCCGCCGCTGGATCCGACTCGGGATTCAGGTCCACGGTTAAGCTGTGCGAGCACGATGATTGGAATGTCGAGCTCTTTGGCGAGGCCCTTGAGGCCAGCGGAAATTTCTGCGACTTCTCGCTCACGAGAGTTTTGTGCCTGCTTTGAATTGGAGCGCATCAGTTGGAGGTAGTCGATAGCGATGACTTTGATGTCTTCTTCTTTCTTTTTGCGTCGGGCTTTAGCCCGAAGTTCGTTGATGCTTATGCCAGGAGTGTCGTCGATGAAGAGCTTACAGTCCTTTATTTCTTCAGAGGCGCGTTTGATTCCGATGAAGTCAGATTTACTGGGTTCGAAGCCTTTCATGACCTTGGATTTGTCGAATCTAGCGCGTGCATAGAGTAGTCTCTCTACTAGCTGAAAGGCCCCCATTTCAAGGGAGAAGACCATGGCGGGGAGTTTGAGGTCGAGGCAAAAGTGCTCGACGAGATTCATGGCAAAAGAGGTTTTACCCATCGAGGGGCGAGCGGCGATGATGAACATTTCTCCAGGTTTGAGGCCGTTGGACATCTTATCAATTTCTGAGTAGCCGGTGAGAAGACCGCGGCTGTCTTCATCGCGATGAATAAATGCTTCGAAGTTTGCTATCACCGTTTTCATATGGTCGGCGATGGTTTCTTCTTTGTTTCGCTCGGCGCCTTCTCGAATGGCGAGTACTTGGGATTCGACATTATCGAGGAGCTGCTCGACTTCTTCTTGGTCATCATAAGCACGGGTGATTGCCTCGGTGCAGTGTTGGATGACTGAGCGCAGAACATACTTGTCTTTGACGATGTCAAGGTGGTGCTCGTAGTGGGCGTGGGTGGGTGAGTAGGTGTAGATCTCTGTGACTGCGGCCGGCCCGCCTACAGACGCCATGAGGTTGCGGTCCATCAATGTTTGAGACAAGGAGACGAGCTCAATGGGCTCATTTTTCTCAAATAGCTCGAGTAAGACGGTGTAAAGGGCGCCATGCGCGGGCTGGTAGAAATGATCTGCGGTTAGTTTGTTCTCCACAGCCAGTCCGATGAATTGCTGTGGGTCTTGAAACATGGATGAGAGCACGCTTTTTTCAGGCCCAATGGCATGGGGCAGGGCCCGCTCGGCAGACTGCAGGTCAGGTGTTGGAGCTTTTTGAAGTGCGGGACCTTCATTCTTTCTGGACGATCCAGATTGAGAGGTGGGAGGAGAATTAGTTGCCATAAGTAATTAGCTTTTTAGAGAGTTTAAGCAGAAGGTCAATCTGAGTAAGTTGGAAATGTTGTGAATAACTTTTAAGGAGGGGTGACCTTGTTATGAAGGACTTGTCGTGATCGTATTGCACCATAAATGTGAGTAACTTCTTGGTAAGCAGTGAATAAGTATATTATCGATAGCCTAAAACGATCAGGCTGAGTTTTTAACGCATAAATTTACTAATTCAATAATTTGTGAGTAAGCTGCGTATAACCTGTGAATAGCATGTGAGCAAAGTCGGATGCGAGGGCACAATGATCCTCAGGTAAGGCGCGGATATTCAGGCGCTGAGGTGCTCTGGTGGTCTGACGGCTCGGCTATTTACTGAATGAGCAAGTGCTGACAATCTTGGGGATTTCGTCGAGAGAGTAGACGAAGTGATCTGACTCAGATCGAACTTTTTCTCTGGCCGCGTATCTGCCAAAACCAATGAAAATATCAGCAACGCTTTTGGCTTCCAGGTCTGAGATGCCATCGCCAACCATGACGATGTGTTCTGGATTAAGTTCTTTTTTAAGCTGCTGGATGATCTCAGGTTTGCCGCCGTTTCGTGTTGGTGGTGCTGAGGTGTCATAACCTGCGTAGGCGCCGTCGTCTGTGAACTTGAGCGGAACCGCTTCGATGCGCTTGACGCCGAGTTGATCCGCGAGGGGCTCAATCACTTGAGTAAAGCCGCCAGACACAATCACAATTTCCCAGCCTTCTCGCCTAAGGTGCTCCAGGGTAGCAAGCGCTGTGGGCTCGATATGCTCGATGTAGAGCTGGCCTACTTGAAGGCAGGTATCGAGGCTGGGTTTGATAATCTCGAGGCGCCGGGCGAAAATATCATCAATGGGAACCTCGCCATTCATGGCGGCGTTGGTAAGGGCCTCTATTTCACGAAAGGTTTCGGGGCCGTTCACTCTCGCGAGCTCATCGATGCCTTCAATGGCGGAAAGTGTGGAGTCACAGTCAAAGACGATTAGTTTCATGCTTGGTAAATTCGATGAGGGCTCAGTTGCTGGCTATGGATGCGAATAGAAGGGGGTGAGTTCAGATATTTCGGCGTGGCTTGCGTGAGCAGATTTTCAGCTATCTTTTTTGCCGTAAATGGCCTCAGGGTCATAGGTTAGATCTGCTTTGGTAAATTTTAGCGCGGCAGGATTCTTTCCGCTACCTAGATCAACTGACCGATAGAAACAGCTGTTGCGGCCTGTGTGGCATGCTCCGGCACCGATCTGTTCTACATATAAAATGAGTGCGTCTTGATCACAGTCTGTGCGTATTTCGATGATTTTTTGAATGTGCCCCGAGGTTGCTCCTTTGTGCCAGATTTCCTGACGACTTCTCGAATAATAAACGGCCTCATTGAGCTCGAGGGTCATCACAAGCGATTCTTTATTCATGTATGCCAGCATCAGTGGCTCTTTGGTAGTAGCGTCAATTGCCACAGCAGGTATGAGACCGTCAGCATCAAATTTGGGGGCTAATGCAGAACCTTCTTCGGCTTCTTTTTTATTAGTTTGCTCTCCTAGCGTTACGCTGTGTTGGTTGCTGTCCATGTATTGGACTTATCATGCTCAGTTATTCTGTCCAGCTTCGGGCTTGGCATCTTTTGTTGATGGATCTAGCTGGATGCTTTTAAGTGGTTCTTGTGACATAGAATTCAAGGGAAAGAGGTAGACAAATAAGGATAAAGAGGCGAATATAGTTGGGTCATTTCACGTTTAATGGTGTGATGCATCCATCCTAAATATTCCTATGAATTACCGTGCTTTCCATAAAATACTGGCATTCAGTTTAGTGCTAGCCACAACATCTACATCGCATTTGGCGGCCAAGACTAACTTTAATGTAGTTGGTAAGCAGATGCTCATCATGTTGCGCAACAATCATTATGAGCGTCTTGATTTTGATGCTAATCTTGGATCTCGTTTTTTTGATACTTACATCAAGTCTCTCGATGCCAATAAACAGTATTTTTTGGAGTCTGATATTGCGATGTTTCGCGACAAATATGGTGAGAACCTCCATGAGTTCTTGATGAAAGAGCAATGCATGGTGCCTGCGATCGAAATTTACAATGTATTTAGAGCGCGCGCTAACGAGCGTATTAAATATGCTCAAGGCTTACTGAAAGCCGATGATAATTTCAGTTTTGATTCTGATCGTGAGGTGATTTTAGACAGACAAAAAGCAAAGTGGCCAGTCTCCAACCAGGCCGCTGACCAAATTTGGAAAGATCAAGTGGAGCAGGCCTTGTTGAGCGAGGTCCTCAGGCGTGAGAGTGTTGCTGACTTGGCCGCTAAACAGGGCAAAGAGGATCCGCTGAAAGACAAGAAGCACCCTGGGGAGATGATTTCATTGCGCTACGAACGCGTGCTTAAGAGCATCAATTCTGCCAACGAGGAAGATGTTGCTGACCGTTTTTTCAGTGCGATTGCCAAAAGCTACGATCCACATACTGACTACTTTAGTATGTCTGAGATGGAGCGGTTTATGTCAGGTATGAAAAACTCACTAGTTGGTATTGGTGCTTTGCTTCAAGCTGAGGATGATGGGTCAACAAAGATTACGGGTATTGTAGTGGGTGGTCCTGCCGACAAAGAGGGGTCTCTAAAATTAAATGATAGGGTTGTCGGGGTCGATCATACTAACGCAGGCACTGAAGAGGCGATGGTAGACATCATGTTTGAAAAGCTCGACCGTGTGGTTGACAAGATACGAGGCAAAGAGGGGGTAGACGTTCGGTTGAAGGTGGAGCCTGCAGATGGTGCTCCTGGCGAAGTTAAATACATCGTTATCAATCGAGGTAAGGTTGAGCTTAAAGATGAGTTGGCCAAAGCTGAGGTGATAGAGATGGCGCGCCCCAACGGTGGGAAGCAGCGGCTTGGTTTCATTCGATTGCCAGCTTTTTATGCTGATTTTCAAAATTGGGAAACTCGATGCTCAACTGATATTGAGAAGCTAGTCAGCCGGCTCAATCAGGAAAAAGTTCAGGGCATCATTCTTGATTTGAGGGGCAATGGCGGTGGTTCTCTTGAGGAAGTGCGCCGAATGACGGGTTTCTTTACTGGTCGCGGCCCGGTCGTCCAGGTCAAAAACTTCCGCAATCAGGTGGAAGTAAAAGACTCTTCTCATGCCAATCCAATTTTTGATGGGCCCATGGTTGTCCTGATCGATAAGACAAGTGCTTCTGCCAGTGAGATTCTGGCCGGTGCATTACAGGACTACAATCGAGCTGTGGTGGTTGGTGATAGTTCAAGTTTTGGAAAAGGCACGGTGCAGCAACCAATGCAGATCAAGAAAATGATGCCGTTTATGGCTGATGCAAGCCGAGCAGGGGTGCTGAAGCCGACTATACAAAAGTTTTACCGAATTGCTGGTAGCACCACTCAGCTGAAGGGGGTGGAGTCAGACATTGTTTTGCCCTCAATGCTAGATGCTTATGAAGTGGGTGAGGCGCACCTAGATCATGCATTATCTCACGACATAATTCCTCAGGCTCCAGGATATCAACAGCTTGACCGCAGCAAATTGTTTGTTGCCGATATTAAGAAGCTCAGCCTTCAGCGTATTGAGAATTCTATGGATTTTAAATATGTCCAAGAGGACGCTGATAGGCTGATCAAGCGGAGGGAAGATAATGTTCTCTCGCTTAATAAAGAGCTGCGTAAGAAGGAGCTTGCTGACAATGAGGAGCGTAGAGATTTGCGCAATGCAGAACGTCGAGAGCGCTTTGCACAACTAGCGGGTAGTGATGCTAAAACCTTCCGTTTTTTCCGTCTTAGTTTGGAAGATCTAGAGCTCAACGAGCTCGTCGAGATCGATCGCGAGAAGGACAAGGAAAGCTACATGCGCAAGGCCAAAGATGGGGTTGCCGATCTGGATGATACTCCTGAGTGGCCAAGCTCGCTTGACCCGGTCAAACGTGAAGGAATACACATTCTCGCTGATCTTGTTGAAGCGGCTAACGAAGCGGGTGTTGCAGGTAATCTGCTCAATAACAATGGTTAGTAGGTGTCGCCGAGGGGGGCTTCTATTTTCTCTAGCTTCATGAGCAATGATATCGCTGATAATCTAGCACGCATCAAGGCGTGTGTCGCTGATGCGGCAATGCGCTCGGGCAGGTCAGCCGATGCGGCACAGTTGTTGGTTGTATCGAAAACTTGGCCTGCGGAGAGACTGGCTGATGTAGTCGCCGCGGGGCATCTGGCTTTCGGTGAAAATCGTGTGCAAGAGGGGGAGAAGAAAATCCCACAATTGCCAAAGGATTTGGAGTGGCATCTTATTGGCCACCTACAGCGCAATAAGACGCGAAAGGCTTTACCTCTTTTTCAGACGATACACAGTATCGATTCTCTGAAGCTGGCCCGTTACACATCTAATGTAGCCGGCGAGCTAGGGCTCATGCCACAGATTTATCTGCAGGTTGACTTGGCAGCAGAGGAAAGCAAAAATGGTTACGATCCAGATCAGCTAAGAAGTGATCTTGATGATTTGTTGGCACTAGAGAATGTATCCATACTGGGGCTGATGTGCATTCCTCCAATGGCGGCTAGTCCAGAAGACGCGAGGCCCTGGTTTGTCAAACTGAGAGAATTGCGTGATGAGTTGGAACATAGAGCGGGACAACTACTTCCGGGTCTTAGTATGGGCATGAGTGGCGACTTTGAAGTTGCCATTGAGGAGGGGTCTACCATTGTGCGTGTGGGGTCAGCGATCTTTGGTTCACGAAGCTCCCATTTCTAAATTAAAGTTTATGTCGGCCGTTACGCTATTACAGAATGTTGTCATTGGTGATGAGCTTGCACTGGCTTGGAGTGATGGTGCGGAGTGCTATATCAAGCTTAGAAAGCTCCGTGAAGCATGCCCATGCGCGGTTTGTCAAGGCGAGCCAGATGCGATGGGCCATGTCGTGAAGCCTACTGTGTCACACACGGAGAAAAGTTTTCGTGCTTTACGCATGCAACAGGTAGGGGGCTATGCACTTCAGATCACCTGGGCAGATGGGCACAGCTCTGGTATTTACTCTTATGATTTGTTGCGCAGGGTAGAAGCCTCATAAATGTGGGGCTAAGTCATGTTTTTGAAACGAGGAAATCTCACCATTGGTAAATCTCTAATTAATGTTCAATAAGAAGTGTATGCCCCTGAATAAATTAATGGTCCCATTTTTCTTTTTGTTAGTTGGCGGTGCTGTGTCAGCAGCAGAGAAAATAGCACCAGACGAAGTGGTGAGCTACAAGAAGATTGGTGAAGTCGATCTTAAGCTTCATGTGTTTAAGCCGAGTGGGCATGAGGCTAGTGATAACCGTGCTGCAGTGGTATTCTTCTTCGGTGGAGGCTGGCAAGGCGGAACACCTAGGCAGTTTTATCAGCAATGTCGTTTTCTTGCACAGCATGGCATGGTTGCCTTTGCTGCGGAGTATAGAGTGGGCAGTATTCACAAAACAAGTCCCTATGAGTGTGTCACCGATGGTAAGTCTGCCATACGGTGGGTGCGCCAGCATGCGGTAAAGCTAGGCGTGGACCCCAAACGTATCGTGTCGTCTGGTGGATCTGCTGGTGGGCATGTTGCAGCCTGCACTGGTGTGGTTAAAGGCTATGAACAGCAAGGAGAAGATACTGCTGTCAGCTCGGTGCCAAATGCCATGGTGCTTTTTAATCCGGTGCTTGATACCACGGCAAAAGGTTTTGGGGTAGGGCACTTTCATCGCGGAAAGCAGACCGAACTTTCTCCATGCCATCATGTAAGAAAAGCGATCGCCCCAACGATTGTATTCCAGGGGTCTGCGGACACGACGACACCTTTAGAAAATGCAGAGCGCTTCGGCCGCCTAATGACAGAAGCGGGAAACCACTGCGAAGTGGTTACTTATGAGGGGCGCAAGCATGGATTTTTCAATGGTAGCTTTTTTCGACCGACGAGTAATGACGAGGATTACCATGATACGATAGAAAAAACTCTCAATTTTTTAAAGCAATATGGAATGCTCGAGTGATGTATGATGCTACTAGCTGCGCTACTTCGCTGCCTTTTTTTGCACTGGGGTGATTTCGAAGCGCAGGGTGTTTCCTTTGCCTAGGTATTTTTTGGCCAGGGCATTGATCTCGCTCAGATTAATGGCTGCGTAATCAGCATCGCGTTTACGTGCCCAGTCGAGTCGGTAAGGTTGTTCTTGGGATTGGGACATTACGGTGCCAAGCCAATAGGAGTTTTGTCGAAGTGATTTTTTAAGCTCACTCAATCGTGGTTCGAGAGCGCGAGTGAGTTCGTCTTGGCTTGCTCCTTCTTTCGCTAGTTTGTCAGCAATCTCGATGATGATTTTGCCAACGCGCTCGGCTTGCTCGGGTTTGCCGGGTGAGACAGCAAGCAGGTAACCAAGGTCTGTGTAGGTGTCGCTGGGTTGGAAGCCAGCGTATGGGCTATATGCCTCACCGAGTTCTTCACGAATTTTCTCGCGCATGCGGTTAGAGAGAATGCTGCCCAGAACGCTGAGTCTTCGAGTTGTACCAATACTGTCCTTATCTGTGCCGGTGGCTTTCCAGGTTACGATGGCCATGCCGGTGGGGATACGACTTTCAAAGCTGTAGCGCTTTTCCAAGGGAGGCTTGGGTAGGTTGGTGAGTGTTCGCAGCTCCGCGTAGTCGGGTTTACTAGCTTCTCTCTTGGGTAAGGAACCAATGGTGCGTGCGAGGATTGGTATAGTCTGCTCGACTTCGAGGTCGCCAACGAGCGAGAGTTCAAGGTAGTGGTTTTTGAGTGCCGGGCTAAGCCAAGAGCGTATGTCTTCGGTGGTAAGGTTCTGGGCTTGTTTGAGGGTGGGGAAGACGAAGCGGGGATCATTCCCACGCATTAGAGCGGTCATTTCTGCCTGTGCTCCCGCGGGCGTGTGTTTCATTTGTGAGAAGATCGACGGGAGCTTTGCTTTGAACATTCGCTCGCCCTCAGGGCGAAATCCTGGGTCAGAGAGGTAGGCGCAGAGAAGTTGTAATTGAAGCTCGAGATCGTCTGGCGTGGTGGATCCAGAAAGGATGAAGGCATCTTCGCCTACTTGAAAGTCGATGCCAGCATTGCGCCCTGCTAGGATGCGGTCGAGGTCGTCCGAGCTATGCTGACCGAGGCCCCCAGCGACGAAGGCCGAGGAAGCGAACATGTCGAGGCCAGGCTTGTCTGCCGGCATGGTGAGTTTGCCTCCGCCAACTCGGGTGGTGAGGTTGATAGAGTTTTTGTTAAAGTCAGTT
>CBFHKM010000058.1:0-12390 GCA_965656385.1 Oceaniferula sp. | reverse complement strand
ATGACTTGTAGGTTCTGAGTCTCCACTAACGTTACCGTCTCCCCTCCTGCTTGCTGCGTTAGGTCGACGTGCGCCAGGTAATCTGGTCGCAGCTCTGCAACATCGTAATGAAGCATATTCTTCACACCCGAAAAATCGACAGCACGAGCTACGCCCTCCGTCACCACCAACACGCGAGTCTTGCCCTCGTGAAACTCACGCAATACCCGCTCACGCAACTCTTCTTTCTTACCAGCGTGCAGTGATTGAGTAACCACGCCAGCATGATTTAAGGTAGAGGTCAACGAGTGCACGACATCCAAAGTACGAACAAATACCACCATTTGATCATCGCCTGAGTCGACACCGAGCAAGTGAATTAAAAGGTCTGCTTTCTGGTGTTCAAAAACCTCGTATATGGATTGATTACTTGGCATGAGATGAGTTTCGCATAGCAGGATGATGACTGCCAACAGATCTATATATACATTCGCTCAGCCCCTGTGTCGAGAGCGTGGAACGACGCATATGCTAATAAACAGGCAATAGAATGACAAAACAGGTTTTCTGACCTGGGATCGAGCTTGCGGTGATTGTTCCGCCGTGAGCTTCAATAGCCCTGCGCACGATTGAAAGCCCCAAGCCAGTGCCCTTGATCTCGCTCTGGGAATGGTGTTTCTCAACTCGGTAAAAACGTTTAAATATGTATGGCAAATCAGCTGCAGGAATCCCTACCCCATCATCACAAATCGAAATGCTAACCTCACCATCGTGAACTTCAGCAATCACCGTCATCTTAATGGCTGAACTTACATTTTGCTTCAGCGCATTCTCGACCAAATTAAAAAGAATCTGTGTCCAATAAAAGCGATCAGCTGTGATCATTAAATGATCCGGTTTCACACTTACCTCGATCTCCACGGATTGCTTAGCAATGACCGGCTCGAGGCGATTCATCACGTCATTGATACATTCTCCGATAGAAAAAGACTCTTGATTGAGCGCCAATGTATCGCCTGACTCCATCTTAGAAATGACGAGCATATCCTCAACAAGGCGTGAAATTCTCTGACCGTGTTTACGCATAGTTTTAAGAAACCTGCGAGAAGTAGCAGGATCTTCTAACACGTCATCATCAATCAGATTCTCAAGGTAGCCATTGATGATTGCCATCGGCGTACGCAGCTCGTGTGAGGCGTTCGCTACAAAATCGCGCCTTACTTGATCGGTCTGATACTCTGCACTGATATCGCGTATCACGACTCGCGTCAGCCCTTCCTGAGTGTAACTTTCTAGAGGCGCGGCATCGATGTCCCACGCACCCACGCCCTGCCTTGTTGCTGATCCCAGCGGTGAATGCGTTGAATTCAATATTACCGTCTCCTGCATCGACCTACCTGTGCGAACACATTTCATGATGGCAACAGAGATCTGTTCATCAAGAAAGGCTTCCATGATACTTCGCCCTACTAACCTACGCCCCTGCACCAAAGTGCGCGCACAGGCATTTGCAAAAACAATCTGACTAGTGTCGTTGACTAAAAGAAACGCATCCCCAAGGGCATCCAGTAACTGATCCCGCTCTTGCAATACTTCCTTGCGATATTCACGCCCCCTCCTCTCCTGCAATAGCTTTGCCTCAATATGCTGTAAATGCTGATGGCGGAGCCTCCAGAAAAGCCCAAAGATAACCACAAGGGTGATGATAATAAGTGTTTCGACCATATTACTTTAAGGATGATTAGTCGTCACTTGGTAGCCAATACCTCGGACAGTCTCCAGATGGTCGACAAAGCTGCCTAGCTTGCGACGCAGCCTCTTCATGTGAGTATCTAGAGTCCTGCTATGAACATCGTCGCTGTAGCCCATAACTTCGACTAACAAATCAGCACGACTTTGCACCACGTTAGCTCGCTCACACAGATACAGCATCAATTTAAATTCAGTAGATGTAAGGTCTACCTGCTCACCATTTATATAAAAAAGCAACGAACCCTTCACAAAGCGGAACGGACCGCAATCAAGCTCTGCGCCACTGACAAGGTGCTGCGAGCGCTTGAGTAGGTTTTTTACACGCAGCATCAATTCTTTCGGACTAAATGGCTTGGTCATGTAATCATCTGCTCCCAGCTCTAGACCCATGATACGGTCCTCAGTCTGCCCACGTGCCGTCAACATGATGACTGGTATTTTGCGCGTAGCTGAATCTTTTCTAAGTTCTTTAAAGACAGAAACTCCATTCATACCGGGCATCATTAAATCCAGTATAATGAGGTCAGGCAAAACAGACTGCGCCAATGCAAGACCTTTGAGACCATCCCCAGCCAACTCCGCGTGGTAATGATTACGCTGTAAGTTGAACGCAATCAGATCAGCGATATCTGCTTCGTCTTCAATAACTAGAATTTTTTGCATCGTTGTTTTATCGGTTTATAGAGCATCTACAACAACCAGCTCTATCCCAAACATACTGAAGTGTGACAAATCCGCCACATGATTAGCACGAATGTGGCGCTTTTGTAACGCATGGTTTTTTGCCTTTGGATGCACTCCGTGCGAAATAGTCCCCCGTCGCTGACAAAAAATGAATAGCGACCAACCTACAATAAAAAATAACCATGAAACGTATAACAGCTACCACCGCTATTGTCATAGCATTTGCACTTAATATCAGTGCCACTACTACAACCAGAGCCGCGGACTCCAAGATTGATATTAAAGGGTCCGACACCCTTGGAGCTAAACTTGTCCCTCAGCTCAAAAATGCCTACGTCAAAGATAACCCATCGGTGAAAATAGATATTCTTGCTCAAGGTTCCTCACACGCTTTTTCAAACCTCGATGCGGGAACAGCTGATATCGGTATGTCTAGCCGTAAGGTAAAACAGCAAGAACTCGATAAATTCGAAGCGAAGGGCAAAGCTCTCGTTGAGCACGTCGCTGCTTGGGACATGATCGCCGTCATCGTCAATGAGATGAACCCCGTGCGCAAACTATCTTTAAAGCAGATCGAAGGTATTTTCACTGGCACCATCACCAACTGGGCAGAGGTTGGCGGCCCTGATGCCACCATCTCAGTCTATACTCGCAACACCTCATCAGGCACCTACAAGAGTTTCTCTAAGCTCGCCATGTCAAAGAATGACTACGGTACGAACTGCCAAAAGCTAGAGGGCAACCAGCCCATCGTCACCGAGGTTGCTAAAAATGCCAATGGCATCGGCTACGTCGGTTACGCCTACGCTGAGGGCAATCATTTCAAAACAGTCAAAGTAGAGGGTGTATCTGCTAAGGTTTCAAAAATCGCTAAATACCCACTTGCTCGAAAACTTTACTACTACACTGTCGGTGAACCTAGCGGTCACGCTGCTCAATTTCTTGAGTGGGCAACGACATCTGATTCTGCCAGCCAAATCGTATCTGAAATCGGTTTCATCCCCACCACCGTTGCTCAAGAATCTATGGGCAAGCTCACGAAGTAATCTGTTTTCCTCGCTCGCAAGAAAAACTCCTCAACAGCCCTGGTCAGTATACTGTCCAGGGTTTTTCTTGCCCCACACCCATGCTCAGCTTTTACCACTCGCAGCGCATCGTCAATGTGACCAAATCGCCACACAAGCATCCTTCGGTTTAATCAAGGTCACATGCAAGTTGCTGCCGTGCCTGCCAACAAGCCCAAAAATAAATCAGCCCCGACGTTTAAAGGAAAACGTGGATTGCGCCTGATGGGACTCAATTTCACCACAGATGGAGTGGTTAAAGGCTTCTTTGGCGGCAACGCTTATCTAGCGATCCTTGCCTTACTTTTCATCTGCGTTTTTCTTTTAAAATCAGGCCTAGGTTTTATCCCTGGCTACCGTGTTGAACTTGGTGAAGCTCGCATCTCTGGTGTCGAGCTCACCAACAAAGTGCGTTATGAACTTACTGGCTACAAGGCATTACTCGCCCGCGTCAACCAAGCGTTTATCGCAGAGAAACGTAACCGCTTCGGCGACGAGGAATCCACTATCTATCTCTACGAGGAATTTGAGGCCCTCGTTGATGACGAGTTCGAAGATGCAATAGAAACCTATCTCAGCATCAATGACAGCCCAGAAAAGGAAGCTGCCTGCGCAAAGCTCTGCAAGGACATCGCCGACGCCTGCAACAACATCCCCGAAAAAAAATTACTCCAAGCACTTACTCGACGTCTCCCAGAGCTAAGAAAAGTATCTACCAATGCAAAGAATCAAGCAATCGCCCTTGCCCAAGACTATGCGCTCAACGACGCTGAAACACCTCATGCCGTCGCTGAAATCAGTGCCCAGATTAGCAAGGAAATGGGCAACTTTAATACTGCCGTTCAGGCGATCAAATCTGCTGGCAAGCCGCTCATCCAGCTCGAATCTGAACTGACCAAACATACGGCAGAAAGTGACCGCATTCTTAAGCTTAACCGGCAGACATCAGGGAGCATCACGGCACTAGAACAAGGTCTCAAAAAAGCAAAACAAAGAGACGAACCCCCGGTCATCATTGCCGCTATCGAAAAACGACTTAAGAAGTCGCGTGGCAGCTTCATAGTAATAGATACCGAGGCTCGCATTAAGGCAGTTTACCAAGCAATTGAGAATCACGATCTCATTGTGGACACCTTACTGATCAAACTCAGTAAGGCATTCAACAGCCTTCCCGCTGAACTGGAGAATGAGCTGACCAACGTTACCATTGAACAAGCGCACAAATTAAACAGTGAATTTGCTATTATTGTCGCCAAGCAGAAAGAAAACATCAGTGCGTGGCGCCACGACAAGAGTATTACGACGGGCAATACCCTCGCCGCTTTTTTCTTTGGTTCCGAATGGCAAACCGGTAGTCCATGGCAGGATATTTATGGACTAATGCCCTTGTTTACTGGATCACTTTTAGTGGCTAGCGTATCCCTACTCTTCGCCGTCCCACTGGCAATTGGCGCGGCACTTTACGTCAACCAGTTCGCACACAAGCGTGAAGCAGCCTTGGTTAAACCAGGCATCGAATTCATTCAAGCAATCCCATCTGTCGTATTAGGCCTGTTCGGTGTCTTAGTCCTGGCGGGCTTCCTCAAAGACTGGAGCCATTCCCCCCTGCTCTCCTGGATTCCCGGTTTCCCAATCACCGAGCGACTCAACGTGCTGCTCGCCGCCCTCCTACTCGCCTTCATGGCAGCCCCCACCATCTTCACCCTCGCCGAGGACGCTCTCAACAACGTGCCCAAGGCATTTACTGAAGCTTCACTTGCAATGGGAGCCACCAAGCTTCAAACCGCCATCAACGTCATTCTTCCAGCATCCATGCCCGGCATTATCGCGGCTATCATGCTCGGATTTGGCCGAGTTGTTGGCGAGACGATGGTAGTGCTCATGGTAGCCGGGAATAAAGCAAAGATCCCCGAATTTAGCGAAGGCATTGGCATCGTTGGCCAACCAGTTCACACCATGACCAGCATCATCGCCCAAGAATATGGTGAGGTCACCGAAGGATCGCTCCACTGGCAAGCCCTATTCATGGTGGGTCTCGTATTATTCACCATATCACTCGTAATCAACAGCACCTGCCAGCGGGTGCTCAACAGCAAAAATCGATAGCATGAACGCATCAGAGAACCCATTTGAATCAAAACGCAACTGGACGAAACTGCGCGAAAAGCTCGGCGTTGGCTCCTTTGGCATCGCCACTTACTTTATCTTGTTCTGCGCCGCCCTGATTTTTGGACAAATTGCCTACAAAGGCCTACCCACCTTCTTTAAATCGGAAGCACCCTATGTGAATACCGAGTTCTTCACATCCAACCCTGAAATCCTCCGCGTGTGGCATGATGCCGAGGGCAACAAGTTCTCAATGCCAGACAAGAAATTTGATGTCTGGCGCAGAGATAACCCAGATGCTGTGATCCTTGATCCGCACGCTCTTAACTACAGCGCAGGTGGTATTGCAGGGCCGCTCATAGGCACGGCTTTACTTGTTTTATTCTGTATGATCATTGCCCTTTCTATTGGTATTTCAGCAGCCATCTATCTTAGTGAATACTGCGGTAAAGGACGTATCATGTCGATGATTCGCCTCTCCATCTTGAACCTCGCAGGCGTGCCCTCGATTGTCTTCGCTTTATTTGGCTGGGGTATTTTTTGCCATGCTGCTCCTGCTATCGTCGATCACGTAGATGAGCGTAGTTTATTCGCATTCTCCATCGGATCAAACTACCTCAGCTTTCAAGGATGGGGCACCTCATTATTAGCAGGAAGTTGCACCCTCGCCATTATGGTCCTGCCCGTCATCATCACAGCCTGTGAGGAAAGCCTTCGTGCGGTGCCTAAGGGATTTCGCGAGGCCTCTTTCGCTCTTGGCTCCTCGCAGTGGCAGACAATTCGCAAAGCCGTGCTCCCCTATGCATTACCCGGCATTCTCACTGCTACTGTGTTGGGGATCACCCGAGTCGCGGGCGAAACAGCACCGATCATGCTTACCGCGACCTCCACCGACAAAACCGACATGCCCATGCAAGCCCTACAAAACGAGGGTGTTTGGGCATTCTTCACCCAGTCTGTGCAAGCGCTTCCCTTCCACATCTACACCCTCGCAAAACTACCAGATGACCCCCTCAGCAAACCCATGCAAAATGGAGCTACCTTCGCATTTTTGCTTCTCGTTATGGGCTTCGCCTTTGTCTCAATCTTGCTTCGCAACCGCGTTCGCAAAAAACTCAAGTGGTAGATCTAGTTGGTTCAAACAATCAAAAAATAACATTAAAACCATGCATGACATGTCAAAAAAAATAACAGCTTTATCGAAAACGACCAAAAACAGAGAAGCTTCCACCGTCATAGAGGTGGATGATATTGGTTTCAGCTATGACCTGGGTAAAACTGAAACACTCAAAGGCATATCGATGGAAATCCCTAAAAACCAAGTCACTGCATTGATCGGGCCATCCGGCTGCGGCAAGTCCACCCTCTTGCGTTGCCTGAACCGCATGAACGACCTGATTGACACTGCTAAAATCACCCGGGGAGCCATCCGCATCCTTGGCCAAGACATACACGCTGCAGAGGTTGATGCCATCGAACTTCGCAAACAAGTCGGCATGGTCTTTCAGAAATATAATCCATTTCCAAAAAGCATCTATGATAACGTCGCTTACGGCCTGCGCATCCAGGGAGTTAAAAAGAAAAGTATACTTGATGAGGCCGTTGAGCGCAGCCTGAGGAATGCAGCCTTATGGGACGAAGCCAAGGACCGGCTCAAGGACAGCGCTCTCGGTCTTTCGGGGGGGCAGCAGCAGCGCCTCTGCATCGCACGCACCATCGCAGTCCGACCTAAGGTTATCCTGATGGATGAACCATGCTCAGCGCTTGATCCCATTGCCACTGCAAAAGTAGAGGAATTGATGCTCGAGCTAAGGAAAGAATTTACCATCGTGATCGTCACTCACTCGATGCAACAAGCCAGCCGCATCTCAGACCGCACTGCTTTCTTTTATTTGGGTGAGCTTGTCGAATACGCTTCTACATCACACATCTTCACCAGTCCATCCGTCAAACAAACAGAAGACTACATCTCTGGCCGTTTTGGCTAGGCCGAAGCTCGACTAAATTCAACCGCGGCACAAACAATCTAACACATCATCACAACTATGCAATCCAGCGAACACATCCTCACCACATTTGACCAAGCACTACATGAGCTCAGAGAGACCACTCTAAGCATGGCTGTTGGCGCTCAAAAAAATCTTAAAAACTCCATTGATGGATTACTGCAACAAGACAAACAACTTTGCAATCAAGCTATCGCAGATGATGAAGACGAGGACCAACTCGAAATCCTCATCGACAATCTTGGCATGCAAATCATCGTGCGCTTTCAACCCGTTGCTACTGACCTACGAATGGTGATCGGAGCCATGAAGACCTCCACCAATCTGGAGCGTATTTCAGACCAAGCAGTGAGTATCGCCAAGCGTTCGCGCAAAATTCTAAAAAATGAAGAAATACCTGAAATAAGACGCATCGAAGGTCTTTATCAAGTCGCAGCGGCGATGCTGGCCGATGCTGTCACCGCCTATTCTGACAGCAATACCGAGCTAGCACTGAGCGTGATTGACCAACAAAAAGAACTCAAGAAAACGCATAAGAAGACCTCACGATTTTTCTCTAGGAAACTCGAAACAGAGACCGCCCACTATCGAGACTACCTCGATCTCGTCTTAATATGCAGGTGGCTTGATCGTGTCGGCGGACTAGCTACCAACATTGCCGAAGACATCATCTTTGAAATCACCTCATCAGACATTCGCCACGGCGGAGAGTTGCCTCCAGAGCTTATAGATGATGATACTGACTCAAGCACGCCCCATTAAACCTGAAACCCCATCAGATACTTGATACTTAAATACGAGGTCACAGTGATAATACCATCGCCACATTGATATCGCTCTAACATTTTTGCTTTGCCGAGCGCTCACCAAATAGGCCAGCCACCACATCGGACCAATTAACGATTAATCAAACCTACATTAAGCTAACGAAAAAATCGCAAACTAATCTGAAAGCGCGTAATTAATATGTGGAGTGTAGAGAGCAGGCTCCAACAAAAAGGAATCATGCCCTTTATCCGAATGCACGGTAATGTGCATTGCCTCAACACCAGCAGCCTCAAGACCTGCTACGATATCAGCTTGCTCCTCGGGGTAGAAACAAAAATCAGAATCAATGCTAAACACGAGAAATTCTTGTTTATGTTCGGCACACTTTTTAAATAGCTCCTCGGCGGAATCGACTCCCACCTCTTTGCACGCATCAAAACGCGACCACATGTCAATGATACGTAGATATGTGTTAGCATCAAAACGCTTCACAAATTTTTTGCCTTGATGCAGCATGTAGCTTTGGAATGTATCTTGCACCTTATACCATGCTAAAGCTTCTTTATCCTGCCTGACCTCCTTACGAGCGCGTTGCTCAATAGCATCCAAATGGACAAAGGTTTTGTGAGAAATCATTCTTGCAAGAGCCAAGCCGTAATCTGGATGCGGGCCGTCGTAGTAATCTCCACCGTTAAAGTAAGGATCATTTTCGATAGCGAGAATTTGCTCAAATAGAATCAGCCGGTTCAGCACTGTCGTCTTGAGGCCGCTGGCGATAGGAATCACCGTCTTTACTCGTCCGGGATTCAGTGCTGCAAATGCTATCGTTACTAAACCGCCGACCGATGGCCCAATGGCGGCACGCAGCACATCAATCCCTAGAGCATCTAGTAATTGAGCCTGCATTTTGACTTGGTCTGCAACTGAGATCTGAGGAAACTTGGAGCCATAGGCTTGTCCTGTCACAGGATTCACCGATCTCGGCCCCGTCGTGCCATAACAACCACCAAGGTAGTTAGCGCAAACAATAAAAAAACGGTCCGTGTCTAGCGCCTTGCCTGGTCCCATGAACTCATCCCACCATCCTGCATGAAGTTCTTCTTTCCAGAGCTCTCCAGCTTCTGGCAAACTTGGATTGTAACCGCTGGCGTGATGAGATCCTGAGAGCGCGTGAGAAAGTAAAATAGCATTTGATCCATCCTCATTGAGCACGCCCCATGTTTGATATGCAATCTCAATGCCCGGCAACACATCACCAGATTTGAGACTGAATGGTGTGTCATTCAAGCTCAGCACCTCCGTTTTCACCGTAGCTGCTTTCAAATTCGTATTTTTTGTATCACCGGACACGGGTGCATTGTCCACAGATTGTGCTCAAATAACACCGTTTTTTTGTGATAAAAGCGAACTAGCGTCATTCCACCAGATGATCCTGCAGAGGATCCAGCAGAGAACACAACATGATCTGCTGGGGTCGGCGCTTTACCGGGGTCGCTGAATTACTACTCAACCGAAAGAAGAAAAAAATCCGCTGTGCCGTCCATGGTGTATGAGCCACGATTCCGTGCACTCAATAGGTTGGGGACATCCTCCGCTCCTCTGTCTTCCTAAAAAGGCATGACATCAGCTCGTAGGGGCCGCCCCCAGGTATAGTCTATCGGTTCGGGCGTACTACCATAAGTGGTCGCACACAGCAGATACTTACACATTATATTCAATCCTAAACCTTGCAACTAAATTCTGATAAGCAGGAGCTGCTGGAGTTATTACATCCTTGCATATAACAAACGATCCCTCCAAGTTTTCGCCATGCAATTCCCTGCTACCAAAGCCACCAGCCACATCTTAAAAAATGGCCTCACTGTTATTCTGGATGCCGATTCATCAGCCCCAGTCATCAGCACACAAGCATGGGTAGCAACAGGCAGTATACATGAGGGCAATCATATGGGAGCTGGGCTATCGCACCTATTAGAGCATATGGTTTTTAAGGGCACTGCAAACTATGATGGCAAAGCTATTTCAGACACGGTGCAAGCCGCTGGTGGTGAGTGGAATGCATATACGACTTTTGACCGCACCGTTTACTACATAGACGGACCTTCAGAGAGTGCCGAGACCTTTCTCAAGGTCCTCACTGAGATGGTGTTCAAGCCAAGTTTTCCTATTGATGAGTTCGAAAAAGAGAAAGGCGTGATTCGCCGTGAAATCGACATGGGCATGGATGACCCTGATGACCGTAATGGCCGCCTCCTCTACTCAACCGCCTACGCCCACGATTCCCGTCGCCACCCAGTAATTGGTCACATGGAGCTCTTCAACCAGCTCAGCCACGACGACATGGTGAACTACCACAAGGAGCGATACACTACTGAGAACTCATTCCTCAGCATCTCGGGCGACTTTGACAAAGATGAAATGCTTTCCTTCCTCGAGGAAGTCACCGCCGACATTCAGCGCAGCTTTACTCACCCCGTTACCGTCTACAAAGAGCCAATACAGCAGGGCATGCGTAGCCGCAGAAAGACGTTTGCTATTCCCGCGAGTAAACTAACCCTAGCGTGGCAAGTGCCCGCAATGGATCACCCCGACACGCCAGCTCTGGACCTCCTGGCTATCATCTTGGGAACAGGTCGCTCCAGCCGCCTGTATCAAAATGTTCGTGAGCAAACCGACCTCTGCCATCATATTGGTGCTTGGTGTATGACCGATCCTGAGTGCCCTGGAATGTTTGCCGTATCTGCAATCGCCGAGCACGCCAAAAGAGACGAGCTGCAACAAACCATTCTCAATGAAATCGAGTCGCTTAAAACCGACGACCTATCCGAGGAAATCACGAAGGCCACGCGCATGGCACTCGTTAGTCAATTCCGCACACTAGCTACGGCATCAGGAAGAGCCTCGGATCTCGCCTCCAACTGGCACGAAACTCGCAACCTTGACTTCACCCGAGATTACGTCGGCCTTCTCAACAAGGTCACTGGCGAAGACCTCAAGAGAGCAGCTCAAGCCCATCTCAGCGCCGATCACCTCACCCTTACCTCCCTTGATCCAGATGACAGTGAGGAAGCGGCCAGCAGCAGCAGCGCAACTCATCAACGGGGAGAAATGAGCACACATGTCTTACCCAATGGACTGACACTAATCACCCAGCAAGACACGCGCCTACCGACTGTCTCCATCACCATGGCGACCCTCACTGGACTCCCCTCTGAAAGCCCCGCTAACAATGGCATCAACAACCTACTGAGCAAGCTGATGCCCAAGGGAACAGCGACACGTAGTGCTGAGGAAATTGCAGCTAGCATGGATCGCATGGGTGCAAGCTTTGGAGTGAGCTGCGGCAACAACACCACCTTAAGCTCTGGCTCATGCTTGAGCCCAGACATTGAGCCCGTCATGGAAATACTCGCTGACATGATCGCTAACCCGCTCATACCACAAGACTCTCTCGAGCGTGAACGTGAGGCAATGATTGCAGGGCTTCGTGAGCAAGCCAATGACCCACTCTCAGTCGCATTCAAACAGCTACGCCCCGCGTTATTTGGGCCAAGTGGCTATGGTCTAAGCTCATCAGGCACAGAGCTGTCACTTGGTTCATTAGATCGAGACATGCTTGCCTCACATCATAAGGCCCATTTCACAGCCAAGAATTCCGTTATCGCAATTTTTGGAGATATCAGCTCCGACGATGCCGTCAACTTAGCCGATAAATATTTGGGGTCTTTGCCCACTGGAGAACGCCTCAGCCACGCCAAACAGGAGATCCCCGCCCCTAGCAGTCACGAACTAAAACTAGACAAACAACAGGCCGTGCTGGCCGTTGGCTATACCGGCGCATCAGCTCATGATGAGGACAACCTAGCCCTAGAGCTCATTCATGACTATTGCACCGATATGGCAGGTCCTTTGTTTACAAAAATTCGTGAAGACCTAGGTCTGGCCTACTACGTATCCGCGACTCAGTTCCATGGCTGCTCCACTGGCATGTTTGCCTTCTATTTAGGAACTTCACCGGACCAGTTAGAAAC
>CBFHKM010000057.1:0-12399 GCA_965656385.1 Oceaniferula sp. | reverse complement strand
GCGCGCACGTTGGCAGGGTCACCACAATACT
Source organism: Oceaniferula sp. (assembly GCA_965656385.1). Lineage (GTDB taxonomy): Bacteria > Verrucomicrobiota > Verrucomicrobiia > Verrucomicrobiales > Akkermansiaceae > Oceaniferula. Next base: position 12,368 of record CBFHKM010000057.1, on the reverse strand, counting down.
GGTAAACCAGCACTGCGTTGTCCCCGTGGCACATTCTAATCCACCAGTAAGTTTTTATTAGCGCCGAGGAAAAGCCCTCTCCTGGTCTCGCCACGCTCAGCTCAATCTCGAGAGCACTAGTGAGCCTGTCCGCTTCCTTAGCACTCAGTGATTTTTCAATTCCTTTGATAGCTGGGCCGAAAACCACCAAGAAGGAGGAGATCATCACTGCCATCATGCCCATCGCGATGGCAGTCTCAACCAAGGTAAAACCCGAGCGTTTGTAGGCACGTTTTATGTGAGTAGTTTGTGTTTTCATGTGAGAAAAATAATAATATGAAGTTTAGAAAAACACCTGATCAGAGTGGCGGAATACCGAGGTGCGTCCATTGCGCCAGATCACAAAACCACCAGCATTCCTCTCACCAGCCCCACTGGCTGGGATGGGCTCTGTTTGTCCAGGTGCTAGGCTACCCGCTCTGATAACGAAGCGCGGCACGTTGTTTGCAACCGGCACTGGACTTGTGATAATTCCTTGGGAATTAAATTCATAAACGCGGCAGTTTTGCACAGCTCCACCGGGCAAAACGGTGCCGGAAACAATTGTATTAGGTGCGACGCCTCTATTACTCAAACTCACAGAATAGAAAACACCCTCGGGGAGCTTCACCCCTTTGGATGCCGTTTCCCACTGAGCCGGCGAGTAAAATTCTCCATCTTCATCTTTTTCTTCGAACTGCACCACCATATAACGAAGGTTTCGTTCGCGGTTTGAACTATCGGTGCGGTTATCACAGTGCATCATCACCCTTGTATTCGTGCCCTTCTCAATCGCAAGCGCTCTAGCCTCGGCAAAGACTCCCTGAGCAATGGGAACGCCAGAGCTCACTCCACTTGCCTTACTGAAGTTTTTGATGCCAAAAGAACCTACTGTCATCAATACAGCAATGAGCGAGATGACAAGGAGTAGTTCAAGCAATGAATATCCGTTGGCGTGAATGCGCGCTTGGCAAAGTGACGGTGTATTCTTCATAGAAGTTTTAAATAGCAGAGACTTAGATTTGACTTGGTAAAGTGAATCACTGTTGACCATATCCTGATAGATGAGAATGATACATTTAATGTTTCAATTCAGCTTATCAAGCGATGCCGTAACAAACTCTACTTTCGAATACTATTGCCCAAAAAAACAGCCTTCACAAGCATTCATTGTAAATACATCGTCAAAATACCACCAAAACATTGCCTAAAGCGATGCATTGCCCCTCCCGTTTGCTGAAAAATAGGCTTTTTTGCCATTAAACACATCAATCAATACTCTCGATATGACCCCTCGCATCATCAGACGGTAGGCGCTTCCGCTTCAGGAAACGCGTGATATCTACACCAAAATAACGCAAGCAGGCGATTAAAGCCGCAGCCACCGCAGCCTCATCGATGTTACCGATAAAGGGAAGATTGTCAGGAATGAGTTCAATCAGCCCCCACGTCGGATTGAGCAGATACAAGCCACATAGAAAACCAATAACTACCACAAATAAACCCTTCATGCTGATAACATAGCCGCGATGCCTGCAGAGGCAATCACGGATAAATAGTCACCATTCGAGGTTTTTACACCATTGTAGGAAGGAGCAGGCTTTTACTTCTTAGCGTTTTTCTTTGCTGACTTTTTCGCCGTCTTCTTGGCGGCTTTTTTTGCCGTCTTCTTGGCCGATTTTTTTTCGGTCGTCTTTACTGAACTAACGTCGATGAGATCTGAAGCACCGCGTGATGCTTCCACCTCGTCAGACATCTCATCCTCCGCAGCCATCTCCTCTTCGAGACCACCTGTGCCTAAGATGAATGCCAAATCATCCATTCCCAAGCTGGTCGCAAAGCCCTCGTCGCCAAGCACGTTCGTCACCAACTGCGTTTTTTGGTGCTGAAGCACACGAATCTTCTCCTCCACAGTCTCTCGTGTGAGCAATCGGTAAGCAATGACTTTGTTTTTCTGACCAATACGGTGAGTTCGGTCAATGGCTTGGTTCTCTACTGCTGGGTTCCACCATGGATCATAAAGAATCACGTAAGAAGCAGAGGTCAAGTTAAGGCCGGCACCACCCGCCTTGAGCGAGAGCATGAACACCGACGGGTCCTTCGTCGTCTGGAAGCTTTCAATAACCCCCTTACGATCTTTCGTCTGCCCTGTCAGGTAATGGAACGGACGACTCTCCACCTCAAGACGCGCCTTGATGATATCCAGCATGGAAACGAACTGAGAGAAAACAAGCACCTTGTGACCCTCCTCACGGAGTTGGTCGAGCAAGTAGAACAGTGCATTCATCTTCGCACTCTCTTCCTTGAGGAACTTGGGATCAATTAAGCCAGGGTGACAGCAAATCTGACGCAGACGCATCAAACCTTGCAGAATGGCAAAGGAGTTCTTCTTTACCGCCTCATCAGAATCAAAGCCTAACAATGCTTTCTGAATCCGCTTGAGCTCAGCTTTATACATCTCAGACTGCACGGGTTCCATTTCAGCGAATACCTCCTCCTCAGTCCGAGGCGGCAAATCTTTAGCAACCTGAAGCTTAGTCCGGCGAAGTAAGAATGGTCTTAGACGTGACGCCAGTCGACTCTGGGCACTCGGATCCTTGCGCTTATCGAAGCGCTTCTTGAAATAGGCGCGACTACCAAGAACACCTGGCATAGCGAAAGCCATCAATGACCACATGTCCATGAGGCGGTTCTCGATAGGTGTGCCCGTTAACACGAGTCGATTCTTCGAGTTGAGGTCGCGAGCTGCTTTCGCTGCTTTAGAGTCTGGGTTTTTGATTTGCTGACCTTCGTCAAGAATAGTGGTAAGCCACTTCACTTTTGCAAGTTCCTCACCGCAGAGGCGAAGTTGGGCGTAGTTGAGGACGAAGATATCAACCTCAGTTTCGAGTACTTTCAAATCAAGGTCATCGCGCGTGCGCAATATTTTGACTCTGAGATTAGGTGCAAACTTCTCAGTCTCGGAGTGCCAAACGTCGATAACAGACTTTGGACAGACAACAAGTGATGGAGCCACTTTGTCCATTCCTCCTTTTTCTTTGGCCTCCTCGTCGCGGAGCCACAACAAGTAAGTGATTGACTGGATGGTTTTACCCAGACCCATGTCATCCGCGAGCAAACCTCCAAATCGATTGGTAGCAAGATAAGCAAGGAAGTGGAAACCATCCACCTGGTATGGTCGGAGTGTTGCCTGAAGTTCCTCGGGAACATCTGGCTTAACTTCAATTTGAATTTCTCGTGCCCTATCTTTAATACGCTTCCAGGCCTTCGGATCAAATACCTCAGCTGCTTTGGGATCGGCTAATTGAAGAGCATGCATGCGGTGGGTTTCCCCCGTGAGGTCAAACGGATCCAATCCGAGGCGGGTAACGGCATCTCGTTGATCAGCATCAAGCTTAATTTCCAGTCGCATCCAGCCGCCATCATCCATACGCACATATCCACCACGCGCTGCAACGAGAGAGCGGATTTGAGCATTACTCAGAGTGACACCCTCAACATCGATAACGATGCGCAGATCAAACCAATCGATCTCCTGGTTGACTACCTCGAAGCGGATTGCTGCGGTCACTGGATCAGCCAGAAGCGTCTGCAACTTGCCATCCATTTGAGAAACCAAAGACTCAGGCAAAGACTTAGCCCACTCGGAGAATTTTTCAGGAAACTGTTTGGTAATTCTGGACTTAAATGCGTCTAGTTTCTCGTCATAGGTGAGACCCATGTGAGCCAATAATCCAGGCACGGGGTAAAGTTCCTCTCGAGCAAAACGCAGCAACTGCTTGCCTTTAACCGGCTTTTGTTCAACAAGTTCCCACTCATCTTTGATGCGCTTTTCTTCACGTCGTTCTTTCTTCTCAAGAGCTCTTACATCAATGACAAGGTGCTCCGTTTCTGCTGCCGTCAGGCCTTGCTCCAACTTCATCTTGAAGCGTGGGTATAAATCGAGATCAGTGACGCGCTTGCTCAGGGACTTAGGCAAGCTAGATCCGATTTTCCTGAGAAACTCAACACCCTCCAAGCTATCGATTACATCTTTTGGGATATGATAGCGTGGCTGAATATCGGTCTCACTGAGCCAACGAGGAGGTCCTGGAAACACAGTTTCATCTGACTGGTAGAGAACTTCACGCCCGGGCAGTAAGCGAACTGAGTGAGTGACGTGCTCACCTTCGCATGTCACCAGCTGCAAGGCGAAGGAGCTGGGCATGTAAGGGTCATCTTCACAAATCCAGCGCAAAGGCTTGTCGACCACCTTGAATTCACGCTCATCGAGATTCACCACATAACCAGCCAGCGCTGGCTGCCTGAAAATACGATTCATGAACTGACACGCGGCTTCACTATCTAGATCGATACGAGCATCTCCCTCGCTCTGGTAAAACCCTAAAAACTGGTCCCAAATTAACTGACTAGAGGCGTCCATGCGTAATGCAGCATCGGCAAACAGTGCCACAAAGCGATCGATGTCTGCTTTCTCTCGGAGAGGAAGCCACTCACCCTGTTGATCGCCTTCACGAAACTCAACGCGAGCTTCATTGATAGTGGAAAGCAAACGAAAAGAAACATACACGGGCTTATCCATGGGCGGGCGTTCGTTCACGCTTTCGATGCGGTCATACCATGCCGCAACCTCGCGCTCACGCTCCCACTCGTGCATCTTCTTTTGCACCGCCTCAAGATCTGTGATCGCATTGAGGAATTCGGCATATGGCAGCTTCTTCTTGTAGAATGCGTAGGCAATATAGTTCCAGAACTCAAGAATATCCCCAGGAGGCATTGGCCACAGCTCGAGCGGATCATAGCTGACGATTTCCCAGCGAGGATTCAGTCGAACCAGATCGTGGTCGTGGATTTCGCCTTCGATGACGTAGCGTCTGTAACGTTTTTCAAGTTTATTTACGAATTCAGCTTCTTTGTCATCAAGTTCACGTTCCAGCTTTTCCTCAATGACATCGATGATTGGGGTGTCATCAAACTCATTCGGACTTTCCGGCAAATCTTCGCCACGATGCATACGCTCCATCATGGTGGCATACATACATGCACCAGCTACAACCTCATCTTCGGCCGTGCAGCTGCCAAACCACCGATTACCCTGCAGACGTAGGCTGGTACGAAATGTTCCGGTTGAGTCTTCTACTCTACCTTGTATGAAAAGATGATTACCGAAAATCTGAGTGACGGCTCCGTCGTCTTGCAAGGCATCGCCTCGGTCACGTGACTTTTCTGGAAAACTATTTAAAAAATTGAGTGTTGCTCTATCTGGATTCATTCCGATTAAACCTGTTTGAAATAGGATTGTGTAAGGGGTGATGTGTGTGCCAGTGCCCTTAGCGGAAAGAACCCCCTAAAGACAGCTAACAAGATGAATTTAATATCCAAAAACTTGAGACATGACCGTTTCAGGCGTTTTACCTGATGAGAAATTTGCCAAGCACTTGGGGGGAGTATTTTATAACTCGTTTTTGGCTATAGGCAATAAAAAGTGTCATCGAAATGCACTTTATTATAAATTAAGGCCTCATTTGATAGAACAAATCATTACCTACCCCATTTATATCGCTGAGCTTTGCCGTATCATCGACCGATCCTAACGAGTTTGGTCCATCAACCAACTTAAGTAGCCGTGCGATCCATCAACTACTGGCAGGGCGATAATTTCCGGCTCATCGTTCGGATGGAGGCTTGATAACTCACGACTAAGTCCAAGAAAAGAAGCTCGGCTCGTCTTGATAATAAGCATGAACTCTTCTTCACAACAAAGCTTACCTTCCCAACAATAGATGGACTCCATGGCAGGCATAATATTTATACACGCTGCGTATTGCCTTTCCACCAAATGTGTGCCAATCTGACGCGCCTCCTCTCTATCGGGGAAACTGCACAATACTACTAATGCTTCAGTCATACGATGAAGTCTAAGCTATTCAGCAATTCTCTGCAACGTAATCTAATCTACTATGAAATCTGGTTTTCTCGACAAGCTCATCACTAGGCTAGACCAAGTCGAGCCCGAAGAGGTGCAACGTCTCATCATGCGCCTGGTCAGAGAAAAAGGTTTTCTTGAGAGTGTTTTTGAGGCTCTTCAGGAAGGCGTGATGATACTCGACCCCGAGGGCCAAATCACCTACGTTAATAAGGCTTGCCTTCGTATTTTCGGAATCGACCCAGTCACCAGCATCGGCCAATCACTCTCAGCGACTGTCCGCGGCTTTGAATGGGACAAACTCGCAGACCCAGGGCGCGTGGTCAGCCGTGACATGGAGATCCTCTACCCAGAGCAACGATACTTAAACTTTTACCTATCCCCCATCCAAGGAGAAGTGGAGAGCGCTGAGCACATGCTTGGCTATGTTTTGCTGGTACGAGACATTACTCAATCCCGCCAAAAGGCGGAAGAAAATGTCGAAAGCGAAAAACTCAACGCGTTGACATTACTTGCAGCAGGCGTTGCTCACGAAATTGGTAACCCACTCAACGCTCTCGATATCCATCTGCAACTGCTTGAGCGCAAAATCAAAAAACTTGAAAGCAACGAACAGCAAAGTCTCAGCCAACATTTGGAAACTGCACAGGGTGAAATCCGCCGACTCGACACCATCCTCAAACAATTCCTACAAGCGATACGGCCAACACAGCCAGAGCGTGAATCACTTCAAATCCACGACTTGTTACGTGACACACTCAGCCTGATAGAGCCTGAGCTTGAGGAGCGTAACGTCAAAGTCAGTCTCGACCTCAGCTCCTCGCCCCCCCTGCTGCCACTTGATGGTGGGCAAATAAAACAAGCTCTCTATAACTTACTCAAAAACGCTTTTCAATCACTGCCCGCAAGTGGTGGCCGCATAGATATTTCATCACACGTGACGGACTACGACCTCACTCTTACTATCAAAGACTACGGCTCGGGCATCCCCCCTGAAATTATGGGGTCTCTTTTCGAACCCTACCAGAGCACCAAAAAGTCAGGTTCTGGTCTAGGGCTCCTCATTGTCCGCCGTATCGTTCGTGAACATGGAGGTGAAATCGAAATAGAGAGCAACACCGGCGAGGGCACTACCGTGAATATTTCTATTCCTCGAAAAGACAGAAATGTTAGACTCCTTCAGAATAACACCGAGTCCTCCGTTATCGACGTTGAATCATCCACCCACTCAAAATAGCATGGCCATGGCAACCCTACTCATCGTTGACGATGAAAAATCAACTCGCGACGGGCTCAGAATGGCACTCGAGGAAGAATTCGACTGCTATCTTGCCTCCAGTATTAAAGAAGCCATGTCGATACTTAAGAGCGAGCCCATCGACCTGCTACTAACCGATCTCAGACTGGCAGGCGACAACGGCATGGATTTACTCGATCAAGCTCTCGCCGTTCCACAACCGCCAGTTGCTGTCATGATGACGGCATACGGCTCCGTTGATACTGCCGTGGAGGCCATGCGCCGCGGGGCGTGGAATTTCGTCACCAAGCCCCTGAACCTTGACGAGGTTGAGCTACTGCTCAAAAGGGCCTCACGTAGCAGGTCTCTTGAGAAAGATAAAGTTCGCCTTGAGCACGAAGTACAAGACCTAAGGGAAAAAGCAGGCAGTAGCAAACACGGACTAGAAAGCCTAATTGGCAAATCTACAGCTATGCAAAAAGTCAGTGAGCTCGTGACACAGGTTGCACCAACACGCGCCACCATACTCATAGAGGGAGAAAGTGGCACAGGCAAAGAACTGGTTGCACACGCAATACATCAACTGAGTGGCAGGCCGGCGGAGAAAATGCTAGTCGTCAATTGCGCCGCACTGTCACCACAACTTCTGGAAAGCGAACTTTTCGGCCACGAAAAAGGCGCATTCACGGGAGCCTCACAACGGAGAATTGGGCGCTTTGAACAGGCCAACGGAGGCACCATTTTTCTCGATGAAATTGGCGAAATCGACCAAGCAACCCAAGTAAAACTGCTCCGTGTTCTGAGTGAGCGCACGGTCGAGCGTGTCGGTTCCAATAAACCCATCAATGTCGATGTCAGAGTCATCACTGCCACCAATAAGAATTTAAGAGAGCTCGTCAGCAAAGGGGAATTTCGTGAAGATTTATTTTTCCGACTCAACGTCGTTCGAATATTGATGCCGACACTTTGCCAACGTGCTGAGGACGTTGTTATTTTGGCACAAGCCTTTCTGCGAGAATTTTCATCTGAAAACCATAAGAAGCTCAAACCGCTGACTGATGATGCGCTCGCTAAACTTCGCACCTACTCTTGGCCGGGTAACGTTCGTGAGCTACGCACCGCGATCGAGCACGGCGTAGTTATGAGCAATGATGATGTCATCGACTGCCAGCACCTTCCCTACTTTCTAAACGGTAGCGAACTCAAACCAACACTGGACACAGCCCAAAGTTCTCCCCTATCTATCCAAAAAGAGGACAGTCAAGCAGAGCAAATGCCGCTTACATCACATGATGAATTCAATTTGCAAGTATTGGAGTTACAGGTGATTCGACGGGCCTTGCAACAAACCAAGGATAACCGCACTGAGGCTGCAAGGCTGCTCGGCATTAGTCGGCGCACCCTACAGCGGAAACTAAAGGACATTGAAAGCCCCAGCTGATTCATCGTAAGCAAACAGCTCCGTATTATGCTCCGTTTGCCCTGCATCAAATAATAGTAATTTAGATATTATTTTCCTCACTCGACCCAAAATGATTATTTCCAAGATCAAAGAAAAATTATCGGCAGATACCAGCATCTTGCTGCGCCGCGCTATATTTTTTGTGCTACTTCTGGGCTTTGCCTTCATCGCTATTTTTTTCACCTTCAGAGGGCTATCCTCACCCAGGGGAATGGAACAGGCACAGGTGGGCAGAGAAATAGCTCGCGGCAATGGTTTCTCCACCAAGGTTATTCGCCCTGTCACACTGTGGCAAATGCAAGAGAACCATCAGGATAATGAACATGTTGCCAGTTTCAAAAAATTCCCAGAAACCTACCATGCCCCACTCAATCCATGCGTGTATGCTGCGGTTCTAAAAGCTGTGGATGGCCACAACCATGCGCGCTGGAAAATGCCACTAAAATCAAACATCTACCAACTCGATCGTATCATTGCTGGCGTTTGCGTCATTTTCTTCATCCTTTCCATTGGAGTTAACTACCTGTTAATCTCCAGAATTTTTGACCCCACGATTGCCTCAGTAGTGGCCATTCTTATGCTTTTTTGTGAGCTAATGTGGAAGTTTTCACAATCAGGAATGCCCCAAATGCTTATGTTGTTGTTGTTTTCGTGCGCAATGTTCTTTCTGTGGCTAGGCATTGAAAATGCATCAGACGACAAACCCACGACCACTCCCGTAGTGGTGGCCGGCTTATTTATGTGCCTGCTCGTGCTCACCCATTGGATTGCGATCTGGATGTATTTTGGCTTTGTCATTTTTGCCGCTATCTACTTCAGACCCAGAGGCATCATCACAGGCATTTTGGCAGGCATGCTAATTGTGTTAGTTTTACCCATTGCCTTCCTCATATACAGCAACTCAACGGGAAGCATATTTGGTACTGCCTACTACGCCATTTATAGCGGTTTGGGCTCATCTCAAGATGATATCTTACGGTCTCTATCACCTGCAGATCATGAGCTTGGCTTAAAAAGCCTGCTGGTTAGCATTACAACCACCACCTTGGGCCAAATTTCCAATTTGTATGCCAACCTGGGAGCCATACTGGCGGCTCCTCTTTTCTTTATATCACTGCTACACCCCTTCAAGCGTAAGGCATTGGGTATGTTCCGATGGCCACTCCTGCTCATGTGGATGCTCGCAGGCGTCGGCATGTCAATCTACGGTTTGAATGATGGAAATCTCGATTCTAATCAAATCCATATTCTATTCGCACCTCTAATGGCGGCTTACGGTTTAGCCCTAATTTCGATTCTTTGGGCACGACTTGGCATCGGCCAGCGCATCGATTCACTGCGACACGCGCACATGGTCACCATCGTCATCATCAGTGCGGGGCCCATGTTATTAGCTATTCCACAAGACATAAAGCTCGGCCTCCGTGCCGAGGGCATTGGCGGGTTTCCTCATTGGCCACCCTACTACCCAAAAGCAATCAATCACACCATCGCAGAAAATACCACCCCGAAGGATGTTATCATCTCGGACGTGCCCTGGGCAGTAGCCTGGTATGCAGACCGCATCAGTGTCTGGTTACCTCAAAACTTAGAGCAAATTGAAAAAATCGAAGCTCTCGCCATTGAGCAGCACACCCCTGTAAGTGGCATTCTCATCACTCCCTATTCTTTTAATAGCGATCGCATTATGTCAATTGCATCACCCAAAGCCAGCTACGGTGAACTTTATCCACTCGTATTCAACATTTGGGCACGAATGGCGCTTGCCAAACCCTTCATGGATACTCATGAAGCCTTCGTGCCACTCACCCGTCGCTATCCACATGATCACGCCTTGATCAGCTATGGCTTCATGAATTACTATTCAAAGCGCCCCGTTACCTATTCCATCGATTAGATTCACACCATGTCATCAGATAAACCAACAAAGACGAAAGAACCCCGTGACAAGTCACCCAGTTTTGAGGACGCTCTGTCAGAGCTCGAGGCGATGGTAGAAACCATGGAATCTGGTCAACTACCTTTAGAAAAACTGATCTCAAGCTACGAACGTGGTGCAGAACTCATCAGCCATTGTGAATCTGTTTTAGGGAATGCGCGGAAACGGCTTGATCTTATCACGCTTAAACCCAAGTCTGCCGAGGGCAAAAGCTCAACAGATTCTAAAGACAATTCTAACCCAGAGAATGCCCAAGAAGGCACCTCACCCTCACCCGATCATAATGACGACGAAATCAGGCTCTTTTGAGCTACCACAGCTTCTATCTACCATCAAAGGTCCCGAGGATGTCAAGGCACTGCCTGATGATCAGCTCGAGGATCTCTGCGAGGAGATCAGACACACCCTCATTCACTCTCTAGCACGGACGGGCGGCCATCTTGGGCCTAACCTTGGCGTGGTGGAGCTAACCGTAGCTCTGCACCGTGTCTTTGATAGCCCAGAGGACAAATTCCTCTTTGATGTTTCGCATCAGGGCTACGTGCACAAAATGTTGACTGGCCGTGCTGAAACTATTCACACCATCCGTACTCCCGGCGGGCTCAATGGCTTTCTGCTCCGTACTGAATCTGAGCACGACTGCTACGGGGCAGGACACGCAGGCACCGCCCTCTCTGCCGCTCTCGGGATGGCATCCGCACGTGACCTCAAAGATGAAGACAGTCATGTTGTTGCCGTAGCTGGGGATGCAGCTTTTACTTGCGGACCCACCCTCGAGGCAATGAACAATATCGAGCACACCACCAAACGATTAATCGTCGTGCTCAATGACAACGAATGGTCTATTGACCGGAATGTTGGTGCATTAGCAAAGTATTTCAACGCCTTGCAAACCCACCCCATGTTCTCATCTGTTCGCCACAAGGCGTCTGAATTTGTGGGTAAAATAGGTGGTGACACCGTGCGTAAATTTGCCCACAAGGTGGAGCGTAACACCAAAAACCTTCTCGTTCCGAACGTCCTTTTCGAGAAGTTTGGACTTCATTACTACGGCCCCATCGATGGTCATGATTTACCTCTTTTGATTCGCACCTTTGAGCATCTCAAAACTCAGGATCAACCTGTCATACTTCACATCATTACCGAAAAGGGTCGTGGTTACAAACCAGCCCTTGAAAACCCCGGCAAATTCCACGGCCTTGGCACCTACAAGATTGAAGACGGTTCTACGGCAGCTGCCGATAACCCCACCTATTCCGAGCTCTATGGCCGAGCGGTCACTGATTTCGCCAAGAAAGACAAATCCATCACCGCCATCACTGCAGCCATGCCCGGCGGCACCAAGCTCGACATCTTCAAAAATGAAATTCCCGAGCGCTACTTTGATGTCGGCATTGCCGAAGAACATGCAGCCCTGTTCGCCTGTGGCCATGCGACCAAGGGACTGAGGCCTTTCCTTACCATATACTCCACCTTCATGCAGCGCGCTATCGACATGATCATTCATGACATAGCCCTACAGAACCTTCCTGTCAGGATGTGCATGGATCGAGGTGGCCTCTCTGGAGATGATGGCCCCACTCACCACGGCCTGTTTGATATCGCCTACCTACGTGCCATCCCTGGTCTGATTCACATGCAGGCTAAAGACGAAGATGAATTCATCGACATGCTCTGGACCATGGCCAACTACGACGATGGTCCCAGCGCCATTCGCTACCCGCGTGGTGCCGGCATTGGAGCCAAGCCAAAAACCGAACCCGAGCTGCTCGAAATCGGTAAAGGC
>CBFHKM010000056.1:0-13135 GCA_965656385.1 Oceaniferula sp. | reverse complement strand
TTTTTTACATGCTGATTGGTTCCATCTTCTCGTCAATCTCTGCATGTTGTGGTTTGTCGGTGGAAGAGTTTTAACAATCCTAGGTCGTAAGATTTTTTATGAGCTTGTGATTACTGGAGTTTTAGCGGGAGCGGTTTTGCACTTGATAACCAGTATTGTATTAAGGGCGAGAGGTTACAACGAAAGCTGCCTGGTTGGAATTTCTGGTGCATGCTTTGCATTGTTATTTGCATTGATAGCAATTTCTCCGCATGCGCGGATGGGTTTTATTCCTGTAAGCGGTAAAAACCTCGGTCTCGGCGTTGTTATTGCTGAAGCGATGATGTGGCTGATGCACCCTGGTCTTGGTTTGCCTGTTCTTGCCGCCCTTGGCGAACAGATGGTTCTCTTGGGTGGGGGAGCTCTTTTTGAAATCAGTCACGCGTGTCATCTCGGTGGAGCTCTGGCGGGGTGGGGAATGGCTCGAAGGGTCTTGGCTCCTATTAATATCAGATAGCTATTTAGAAAAATTTGATGTACGAAAAGATGCTCGACCTCGGTATCGATTTGATCGAAGCTCGCGAAGGCCTTTAGGGCTACATTTCATCCTTTTCTGAAGGTTGATTCAATTTAAACATATATATTACCATGAGTATTCAAGTAGGAGACAAAGCCCCCGATTTTAATTTAGTTACCCTCACCGCAGATGGTCCACAAACCACGCAGCTGTCTGATCTTACGTCAAAATCCAACACGGTTTTGTTGTTTGTGCCGATGGCATTCACAGGCGTTTGCACCCAAGAGTTTTGTTCTGTAACCAGTGAGCTTGCAGTCTATGAAAATCTCAATGCTCAAGTAGTCGGTATTTCAGGTGACAATCCTTTTGCTCAACAGGCATGGGCAGATAAAGAGGGAATCGGTATTACTTTGCTCAGTGATTACGAGCACGAAGCCACCAAGGCTTATGGAGTTGCTTACGAATCATTTTTGCCAGAGAAAAACCTCATCATGGGAGGAGTGCCCAAGCGTTCTGCGTTTGTCGTCGATCAAGGAGGCGTCGTCCGGTATGCTGAAGTCAACGACAGCCCTGGTGATCTGCCCGACTTTGAGGCGATTCAGGCTTGTCTAAAGTCACTATAACTAAGGTTTAATTTCATGATATGGGCTCTGCATGGAGCCGTCGGAATGGCGGCGGATTGGCGTTATTTTGCCGATACTATGCCGGCCCGTCACCGTGGAGTGCGTCGGCTTGACCTGTGGCGGTTTCTGGATTGCTGCCCGATGTCACTAGATCAATGCGGCCGTGCACTAGCCGAGGAGATTAAGCGCGTTGACCCTGAACCCACATTGTTGGGCTACTCTATGGGGGGTCGGCTGGCACTACATGCTATTTTGAATCAGCCGGGGCTTTGGAAATCTGCGATTATTGTGTCGGCTCACCCGGGGCTGACGCAGGAAGCTGAACGCGTCGCACGCCGCGAGAAGGATGCCGAGTGGTCCGCTCTAGCTTTAAAAGGTGACTGGTCGGATTTTTTGTCAAAATGGAATGACCAAGATATTTTGGGCGGCAGTGGTGAGATGCCTGACCGCCTCCAACTTAAAGATCGTCGCGTTTCAGTGGCCCGCTCATTTGTCGACTGGTCACTGGGCACTCAGGCTGATCTTACGGCTGAATTTGCCAAAATAACCTGTCCTACACTCTGGCTCACGGGGGAGCGCGACGTTAAATTTGGAGCACTGGGCGAGCAGGTGGCGCCGCTCTTGGCCAGTTGCAGGCATCAGGTTATTGCTGACTGTGGCCACCGAATTCCCTGGGAGCAGCCAAAGGCATTTCAGCAAGCATGTCTGGAATTTCTTGGCAATGCACTTGAAACTTAAAACACAGAGTTTAAAACAAAACCTATGTGGAAATCAGCACACGACTTTGAGGATGTTCTCTACGAGAAAAGTGAGGACGGCCAAATAGCTAAGATCACCATCAACCGACCGGAAGTTAGGAATGCCTTTCGTCCTGAGACGACCAAGGAATTGCTTGCCTCTTTTGATCTTGCCCATGAAGACCCTGAGGTGGGCGTGATCATTCTCACGGGAGCTGGGGACAAAGCTTTCTGTTCTGGAGGCGATCAAAAAGTTCGAGGGCACGCCGGCTACATTGGTGGTGATGGGGTTCCTCGCCTGAACATTCTTGATGTGCAGCGCAAGATAAGAAATTTACCTAAACCTGTGGTGGCGATGGTAGCAGGTTACGCGATTGGGGGTGGGCATGTCTTGCAGGTCGTCTGTGATCTCAGTATTGCAGCGGATAATGCGATCTTTGGTCAGACTGGGCCAAAAGTGGGATCTTTTGATGGCGGGCTCGGTTCAAGCTATCTTGCACGTATCGTAGGGCAAAAAAAAGCCCGTGAGATCTGGTATCTCTGCCGCCAATATGATGCTAAGCAGGCGCTTGATATGGGCCTAGTCAACACGGTAGTTGCTCTTGCCGATCTGGAAAAAGAGACGGTTCAGTGGTGTCGTGAGATGCTACAGCATTCGCCAATCGCTCTGCGTTGTCTCAAGTCGGCCCTTAATGCTGATTGTGATGGCCAGATGGGTCTATTGGATCTGGCTGGTAATGCTACTATGCTATACTACATGAGCGAGGAGGGCAAAGAGGGCAAAAATGCCTTCGTCGAGAAGCGCCAACCTGACTTTTCCAAGTTTCCACGAGTGCCTTAACAAGCTATTTGCTTGTTGATGTGGTTGGTGAAATACCGCAATAAGTTCGCTGAAAAAGGTTGCAAATCCACGCTGGTAGTGGCTCTTTCACTCTTGTCATGGCCGATGAAAAAGAACGCAAGACGCTCGAACAGCGTCACCAGATGTCCGACCTAGAACGTCTTAGGCACTCGTGTGCGCATGTGCTCGCTACAGCGGTGCTTAACATCTGGCCAAATGCCCAACTTGCTGGAGGTCCTCCTGTTGAGAGTGGATTTTACTATGATATCGATTTAGACCACTCGATTACTCCTGATGATTTCGAAAAAATCGAAGGGGAAATGAAGAAGATCGTTAAAGAGAACCAAACTTTCGAAAAGATGGTAGTCTCCCGTGACGAGGCCATGGAGATGGCAAAGAGCGGTCGTCTGGGTGCTCTCACTGAACGTGATGTAGTAAGTCAATTCAAGGTTGATCTACTCAATGATATTCCGGAAGGTGAGGAAATTTCTATTTTCAAAAACGGTGAATTTTGGGATCTGTGCGCGGGCCCGCATGTCGGACGCACAGGTAATTGTAAGGCTTTCAAGGTTATGAGTGTGGCAAGTGCCTTTTACAAGGGCGACAACACGCGTCCCCAGCTCCAGCGTATCTATGGAACATGCTTCAAGAACAAGACGATGCTTACAGAGCACATTGAGAAACTTGAGGAGGCGAAAAAGCGTGATCACCGTAAGCTGGGTAAGGAACTTGGATTATTCCACATAGATGAGGCGGTTGGACAAGGCTTGATTCTTTGGAAGCCAAAAGGGGGGCTCATGCGGCGGGCGTTACAGGATTTTATCACCGAGGAACTGGATAGACAGGGTTACTCGCAGGTGTTTACTCCACACATCGGCAAGCTCGACCTTTATCGAACTAGTGGGCACTTTCCTTATTATCAAGAGAGCCAGTTTCCGGCCATTGCGGAGCGAGATGCATTAGAGAAGCTCTCCGACGAGGGAGCAAGCTGCTCTACACTAACCAACGGCCTTGAGACAGGGACCATCGAGGGCTACATGCTGAAGCCGATGAACTGCCCGCATCACATCAAAATTTTTGCTAGTGACCACCACAGCTACCGTGATCTACCTGTCAGGCTTGCTGAGTTCGGCACAGTCTATCGCTGGGAGCAGAGTGGTGAGCTCGGCGGCATGACCCGTGTGCGTGGATTCACTCAGGATGATGCCCATTTGTTCTGTACACCAGATCAAGTGGCGGAAGAGGTGCAGAGTTGTCTTGAGCTGGTGAAAAAAGTGCTCAAAACTCTTGGGATGAATGATTACCGTGTGCGCTTATCCCTGCGTGACAAGGACAGCGATAAATATGTAGGTGATCCTGAAAACTGGGACAAGGCAGAGGATGCTCTTCGCGCCGCGGTGCAGGTTCTTGGTGTAGATTACACCGAAGAAGAGGGTGAAGCCGCTTTCTATGGACCAAAGATTGATTTTGTCGTCAAGGATGTCATCGGACGTGATTGGCAGTTAGGTACGGTTCAGGTCGACTACAATTTGCCAGAGCGTTTCGATCTTTCTTACATTGGCTCAGACAATAAGCCTCATCGGCCAGTGATGATTCACCGGGCACCTTTTGGTTCTCTGGAGCGTTTTGGTGGTCTGCTCATCGAGCATTTTGAGGGTAAGTTTCCGACATGGCTATCTCCTGAGCAGGTGCGAGTGTTGCCGATTTCGGAGAAGTTCAATGATGCTGCTGATGAGGCTGTCAAATTGTTGGCCGATGCCGGAGTCAGAGTATCATGTGATCGAAATGCGGACAAGGTAGGAGCCAAGATTCGTCTTGCAAGATTAGACCGTGTGCCTTATATGCTGGTCATCGGAGCGAGAGAAGCTGAAAGCGGATCCGTCTCTGTAAGGCATCGAGATCGAGATGATTTAGGTGCCATGCCCATTAATGAATTTGTTTCAAACATCCAAACGGAAATTGCCACTCGCTCACTGTAGTGTGACGTCCATACTGGCTACACGTTAATTGCTCTATCGCATGGATTATTTTATCGGCATATTTTCAACCACAACACGTCCATGTGACGTGCCTCAAGGTGAGCAATTATATTGCTGTATCCACCTATTATAAAGAACTTCCTAACAAACCAAAGGAGAACACCATAGCTAGACCTAAGAAAAAACCATTCCGTCCACGTCGTGACATGACACGTGTCAATGAGCGTATTCGTGCACCCAAAGTGCGTGTTGTATATGAAGATCAACAGCTTGGAGTGATGAGCTCTCGAGAAGCCGTAGAGAAAGCGAAGGCTGTTGGGATGGATCTTGTCGAGGTGGCACCCAATGCCAGCCCACCAGTATGTCGAGTTTGTAACTACGGTAAGTACAAATACGAACAGGCAAAACTGAAAAAGAAGTCGCCTAAGACGGTCAACAAAATCAAAGAGATCAAGCTGCGCGTCGGCACTGATACTCACGACTACAATATCAAGCTAGCTCGTGCTGAGCAGTTTCTTGATGAGGGCAACAAGGTTCGCGTCAGGTTACAGTTCCGTGGCCGTGAAAATGCTCACCGTGAAATTGGATTTGAAGTGCTGCAAAAAGTGGCGCTAGACCTCAAAGAAATAGCCAATGTTGACCAGCAGGCTCGCCTCGCTGGACGTGCCGTGAATATGATGCTTTCACCGCTTCCCAAAGAGCAACGTAAGCGTAAGTTCTATCTGAGTCACGGCAACCTTGTTGACCCTGACGATGAGGGTGATGAAGGTGTAGATTTTGAGGACGACGACGCAGAAGTAGCCGAGGGCGAGGAGTAATTTAATCCGTCTACCAAAGACATTATAGTCTGAGCCGTGTCACGCCTTTTGCTTTTTGATATCGACTGCACCCTCATTGATACAGGGGGAGCAGGCATGGCGGCGCTAAAACAAACGGCTGTTGAGTTGTTTGATGCCGAAGGCCCTGAACTAGACTTGGCGGGTAGTACTGACTGGGGAATTGTCAGAGGCATGCTCGCGCATTTTGAGAGCGATATGCAGCTTGAGGATTTTTACAGCCTGTATCTTGAAAAGCTCTCTCCTAATCTTGGTGCGTTTGCGGGTAAAGTGCTTCCTGGCGTGGTAGAGCTTCTTGATGAAATTGAAAATTCTGATGCGGTTCTAGGTTTATTGACGGGGAACATAGCGCATGGGGCCCAAGCAAAAATAAGCCACTACGGACTCGATGGCTATTTTTCGATTGAGGTCGGAGCCTACGGCGACGATCACCACGATCGGAATAAGCTAGGACCTGTGGCACTGGATCGGGCTAGCTCTTTGCATGGCGTAGATTTTATGGCGGATCAATCTATCGTGATAGGGGATACGCCTAAAGATATTGCATGTGGACAAGCGATGGGCGCGGCCACCTTGGCCGTGGCAACAGGACGATTTTCAGTGGCAGAGCTTGAAGGTTTTGGTGCTGATCTTGCAGTAGAGGACTTGTGTGACCCACGCGTAAGATCATTTTTAAAGTAGCTGCACAGCTACTAGCTTGATGCAAAAAGGCACGGCGAATGCCGTGCCTTGATAGATATCGGTGATGATTAAGAGCTACTTCGCAACAGAGGCACCATAGCCTGCGTTGACAACAGCTTTGATGAGAGCTTCGTCAGAAACATCTCCTTTAGCTGTGACTACTGCTGCGCTGGGCATGCTGACTGATGCCTTTTCGACGCCTTCGACTCCTTCAAGTGCAGACCGCACTTTGTTCCCACAGCCCACGCCTCATGTCATGCCTGTGATTTTCAGGTTCACTGTTTTTGTTTCAGCATCTTCAGTTTTGATTTCATGAGCTGCAGTAGCAGGTAGTTCTAGTGCTAATGCAGTAGTGATGGGCAATATGGAAATTGCACCGAGTGCACCGAGTGCGATTATTTTTTGAATAGGTTTCATTTGTGTTGTTGGTTGTGTCTTCTGAGAAAAAATTTCTCAATGATACATCATGTGTGGATGATCAATACTTTAGCGTAGACACTATTACCTATTCATGCAAACGGGAAAATGATGAGCTCAAGTAATTATGGCTAAGTGTGCGTTAGCCTATATATTTTGAGCGATAGAAGTTCCAGCCAGATGCCCTGTGGTCCAAGCATTTTGAAAGTTAAATCCACCAGTAATGCCATCAATATCGAGAACTTCACCGGCGAAGTGGAGACCGGGTGTTATTTTGCTCTCAAGAGTCTTCATGTTGATATCGGTAAGCTTGACTCCGCCGCAGGTTACAAATTCATCTTTATTGATGCTTTTTCCTGAAACGTTGAAACTTCCTTTGGTCAGCTCTTGGATCAGGCGGTTGTTGCTGTCTTTGCTGAGCTGTGACCAGCTGCAATCCTCAGCGATTCCAGATGCTATGCATAGGCGCTTCCATAATCGTTTTGGGAAACCCTCAAAAGGAGCTCTACTACTTACCTTGCGCTTACCGTGCTGATTACGTGTTTGCTGAAAAATTTCAGTAATATTAAGATCTGGAACCCAATTAATGGTGAGTGTGAATTGGTAATCAAGTTCATGAAGTTGACGTGCACCCCAAGCAGAGAGTTTGAGGATACCAGGTCCACTGAGACCGTGATGAGTGATCAGAAGGGGGCCTAGGGCATTGAGCTTGATGTCGGCGGCTGATACCGAGGTGTTGGCAACAGAGACGCCTGCTAAGCCGTCGATGCGCTCATCACCAATGTTAAATGCGAAAAGTGAGGGGACGTTGGGTATGAGGGTATGACCTAGTGACTCGCATAGGCGGGCGCCGGGTGCAAGCCGGGTGCCGCCAGTGGCGAGCAAAACAGATTTGCTCTGGTGAGTTTCTCCGTGATTGGTTGTGAAGGTGAAGTCGTGTGTTTCTTCATCATGGTTGGAGTGGTTAGCAATGACCGAGATTACAGAGGTAGATGTTTTTACGATGACCCCTGCTTGACGAGCCGCATGTTGAAGGCAGTCGATAATTGTTTGGGAATTATCGCTGGTGGGAAACATTCTGCCGTCTACCTCGGTCTTGAGCTCGACACCACGAGAGCTAAACCAGTTCACTGTGTCCGTGGCACTCCAACGGTTGAAAGGGCCAATTAATGCTTTGCTCCCCCTGGGATAATGGCCAGCGAGTGTCTTGGGCTCATCACATGCATGAGTCACATTGCATCGACCACCACCGGAGATTTTAACCTTGCTCAGTGTATGTGCGGTTTTTTCAACAATGAGAACCTTGGCACCTGGTGCAGACTCAGCACAGGTGATGGCCGCAAAAAATCCGGCGGCACCGCCTCCGATCACTACCAAATCCCATTGGGGCAGATTAGACATCTTCTTCTAGCTCAAACTCGGCCCAGCCCACGGATTCGTTCAGCGCTGCAACAGAATCGTGAATGAGCAAGTCTAGATCAGGCTCTTCACCCTCACTGTTGAAGGCAAGTAGGGGACCTCCATGCTCAACCTCTGGTGGATCATTGTTGATGCCCGAAATACGCACGTAAAACCAATCAAGAATACCTTCGCCTGTCTTAGGTAGCCACTGAACAATAAGCTCAATGGTAGCCACTGGGTCTTCATCTCCGAGCTCGCGCTGGTTGGCCATGTCCTCTTCATCACAATCGATGCCAGCAATGACCTCAAGCTGGGTGTCGTCCTTGTGATCACCAAGAGAGGATTCAATTTTTTGGAAAACGGCATCCTTTGGGGAAATAATTCGCATGCACAGAGGTTTGTTGAGGCTGGCGGCTTTGGCAAGGAGATAGCGAGGCTACTTTTACTCAGTCTAGTCTGAAATCACCTTCTTCATCTGAGCCCATCCAGCCGAGCTTGCCGAAGGCTGATAGGATTTGCATATTGATGTCGTCACCATCTTCCTCTGCGTGTTCGACTGTAGCAGAACTTGCCAGTCCACGCATGGATTCAATACTGATGACAGTTTGCTTGCCAGGAAATGTGATCCAGTCACCCCAGTTTTTCTTTTCGTGCTTGGGGTCGAGTTTTTTGCTGCGTAGAGCTACCAATACCTCTGTAATGCTAGAGGGGGGCTCCATATCGGATAGATGCACACGAGTTTCCATGAGCTGATTATAGTTTGGTGTTAATGACCTTGCCAGAATTAGTCGATTTCGGCGGCACTTTTTATTGCCTCCAGTTCTTCCCACCGATTGTAGAGCGTGGGAACTTTTTCTTTGGCTTGTTCGAGCTCATTCTCCAGTGCTTGCCAGTTATCACCGTGTTTTTCGTAGAAGTCAGGCGCGTTTAATTGTTTCTCTAGTTGAGCTAGGTTTTGTTCAGCTACTAGGATTTCGTCTTCAATCGTCTCCAGCTCCTTTGCTTCAGCCCACTTGAGCTTGCGTGGTCGATCTTTACGCGCTGATTTTTTTTTGATGGGCTTGGTTTGGTAGACCTTACTGGTTGCTTCACGCGCGGCTTTTTTTTCCAAGTAGTAGTCATAGTTGCCCACCTGGTAGTCGACAATGCCTTCTCCTTCAAAGGCTAGGATGTCTGTGCATACACGATTGAGGAAATAGCGGTCGTGGCTGACGACAATGACGCTGCCTTTAAACGCACACAAGGCCTCTTCAAGCAGTCTTAGTGTGTTGAGATCGAGATCATTTGTAGGCTCATCTAATACAATAACATTCCCCCCTTTTTTGAGAATCTTGGCAAGCATCACGCGGCTCCTTTCGCCGCCACTCAATAATTCGATTTTGGTATTGATGCGTTCTTCGGTGAAAAGGAAGCGTCTCAAATAGGCACGTAAACCAATGGTCTCATCACCCAGTTTGACGTTTTCTTGACCTTCGCCTACCTCTTCAAAAACGCTTTTGTGGTCGTCAAGTAGCAGCCGGTTTTGATCGATAAAGTTGATCTCTGTCTTCATGCCGATATCAACTTTACCTTCGACGGGGTCAAGTTGACCTAGCATGATCTTTAGGAGGGTTGATTTACCCATGCCGTTTCGACCAACCACACCAAGTCGCTGGCCACCTTCAATTTTCAAGCTGACGTTGGAAAATAACCATGGTCCATCATCATACGACATGCCGATGTTCTCTACTTCGATGATTTTGTTGCCTAACTTTGGGGGTATGGGAATAACGAGGTCGACATCGAGTTCTTGTTCTGGAGCTTTTTGGTCAGCTACTTCAAAGTAGCGGTCCATGCGGTCTTTTGCCTTTGTTGTTCTTGCTTTTGGACCACGGCGCACCCATTCGAGCTCTCGGCTCAAGAAGCGTTGGCGTTTGTGCTCATTGCGAGCCTCTGCCATATCTCGTTCTGCGCGTGATAGTAAATAATCGGTATAGTTGCCTTGGTAGCTATCACATTTGCCACGCCTAATTTCCACAATACGGGTGGCGATGCGATCGAGGAAATAGCGATCGTGAGTGACAAAGAGGCAGGTGCCGTTGTAGCGCGCGAGGAATGTCTCGAGCCACTCGATGGATTGGGTGTCGAGATGGTTAGTCGGTTCGTCGAGAATGAGAAAATCTGGTTTAGCGAGTAAAGCACGACACAGTGATACGCGTCGTTTTTCGCCGCCAGACAATGAGCCGACCATACGCTCGGCTTCAGGTGCATGTAGGTGCGAGAGTAAGGTTTTTGCACGATGCTCAAGATCCCAGCCTTCAAGATGAGTGATTTCATCTAAACACTCTGCACTTCGGTGGCTATCAGCGGGAATGCTTTCGTATTCAGCAATGAGGTCGAGAGTGTGCTGGGCGCCAGCCAATACGTTATCATGAACACTTGCCTCGTCATCGAGCTCGAAATTCTGAGGTAGGTATCCGATTACGAGTCCGCGTCGGTAAGTGACGCCGCCAGTGTCACCTACGGCTTCACCTGCAAGGATTTTTAAAAAGGTGGACTTGCCGCAGCCATTTCTGCCAACAAGACCGATACGGTCACCTTGTTGGATGGCGAGAGTGGCGCCATCTAATACGGTGTGAGAGCTGTAGCTGACACAAAGCTCGCTGGCGCTGACGATGGAATCGGACATGCGCGGGACTATACTGATGGATGGCAACTTGTCATGCTTTTTGAGTCGCATGAATGGCTTGCAGGATTGACGCTGAGATGTAGTCTGCGGCGTCTCGTCTCATGTCTCTGCGCGCTCAAATTAAACCCGGCCAAAGATGGATTAGTGAAACCGAACCTGAATTAGGTGTCGGTATTATGCTTAAGGTTGAATTTAAGCGTGTTGAGTTGATCTTTCCTGCTGCCAATGAGCGCAGGCAGTATGCTTTAGATAGTGCGCCGCTGCGACGGGTAGCTTTAAAAGTAGGGGAGATGCTTGAGACTCAGGAGGGTGAGGTGATTGAGGTTGATACCGTGCTCGAGCGTGATGGACTACTTGTCTATCTCTGTGGAGAACGAGAGGTAGAAGAGTCAGGTTTGTCTGACACAATGAGTTTCAACAAACCTGAGGACCGCTTGCTAGGGGGGCATGTTGACAGCCTGCAAAGCTATGACCTCAGGGTGGAGGCCTTGCAGCGTCAATGTGACGTGATGCAATCGCCAGCGCGTGGCTTCGCGGGTGCCCGAATGGACTTGATTCAGCACCAGCTCTATATTGCTGATGAGGTAAGCTCCCGGGTATCACCACGAGTATTGTTGGCTGATGAAGTTGGGCTGGGTAAGACGATTGAAGCCTGCTTGATCATGCACCGGCTGCACTTAACAGGTCGAGCTGACCGTGTGCTGATATTAGTGCCTGAGCCTCTTTTGCACCAGTGGTTTGTCGAGCTTCTGAGGCGCTTTAACATGCTTTTCAGCTTATTTGATGAGTCGAGGTGCAATGCGATTGAGCAGGGGGGTGAAGGTGATGATAATCCATTTTTAGATAGTCAGCTTGTGTTGTGCAGTGTCGATTTCTTGGCTTCGGATGCAAAACGTTCGCGCCAGGTTATTGAGGCAGGATGGGATATGCTCATTGTAGATGAAGCGCACCATTTAGAATGGAACGCAATAAAACCGAGTATGGCTTATCAAGTGGTGGAGGCGCTGTCTCAAAAAACTGAAGCTCTATTGCTTCTTACTGCGACGCCTCGCCAGCTTGGCCCTGACGGCCACTTTGCGCGTTTACGTTTACTAGATCCCGATCGCTACGTTGATATTAGAGCATTTCAGCAGGAGGCTGACCATTATGAGCAGGTTGCTGACGCGGTGGGTAGGTTAGTGGATGGGCGGTCTTTGAGTGAGGAAGACCGCAGTTTATTTGTTTCTCAATCTGAGCGTGTTCAGGCTCATTGCCTTGCATTAGATAATGGAGATGAATCCGCGCGTGAGTTATTAATGCGTGAGTTGCTTGATACCTTTGGAACCGGCCGTGTTATGTTCCGTAATACACGAGAGGCGTTGACGGGTTTCCCTCAGCGCAAGGCCTCTCTTGTCGCAATGGCTGATGAGTCGGATAAAATAGTTTGGTTAGTAGAACTACTCAAAGAACTTGGCGAGGCGAAGGTATTGTTGATTTGCCGGACTCGCCAGCTAGCGGAAGAAATACCAGAGAAGCTCAAAAAAATTATTAATATCAATTGTGGTTTTTTTCATGAAGGGATGACGCTCTTGCAACGAGATCGTTCTGCGGCTTATTTTTCTGAGGAGGATGGCGCGCGCATATTAGTGTGCTCAGAGATTGGCAGTGAAGGCCGCAATTTCCAATTTGCTCATCATTTAGTACTGTTTGATTTGCCTGATGATCCTGAACTCCTAGAACAGCGCATTGGCCGCCTAGACAGAATTGGCCAAGAGCAAACAATCAATATTCATGTGCCTTATGTGATGGGGACACAGGGTGAAGTCTTGGCGCGCTGGTATCATGAGGGTTTGCGCGCTTTCGAACATAGCCTACATGGAGCCAGCGAAATAGTCCGTGAGCTCGGGGGGGAGCCGCCGCGTGAGGCAATGGGTGAATCGGCATTGCAGACACTGGTGAGTCGTTCCAAGGAGTGTCGAACACGGGTTTCTGAACGACTGAAGCGCGGCTATGATAGGCTTTTGGAACTCAACTCAAGTAGGCCAGATCTGGTGGTAAAACTCATTGATGAGATGAAATCAATGGATGCAGATCGCTTGTCAGAAGATTTCTTAGTAAGACTGTGGGATCATTTCGGGCTGCATATTGACGAGCTTACAGATCGTTCTTATCTGCTGCTGCCTGGTCATTTAATTACAGACTCTTTCCCCTCACTTCCCGATGATGGGCTCAATGTGACTTTTGACAGGACTCGAGCTCTTTCCCGAGAGGATGCCACCTTCATGAGTTGGGACCATCCAGTTGCTCGCACAGCACTCGAACTGTTGCTGACTTCTGAAGCGGGCAACGCTTCATTTGGCGTCTGGGAGGGTGCCCGAGAGAAAGGGGTGCTGCTTGAGGCCTATTATGTGGTTGAATGTGTAGCCCCTGCAGCGCTGCATAGTGATCGTTTTTTGCCCACGACACCCTTGCGGGTG
>CBFHKM010000055.1:1477-13186 GCA_965656385.1 Oceaniferula sp. | reverse complement strand
GCCTTGCCGACAACGAGGTGATGGCTATTGAGTAGCTCGGGAACTTTTCTAGTCCAACCTTTGATCGTGACGCGTCCAGGGTATTGATCTTCAATTTCCTTGGCCCTGCAATGAATTTTTCTGAGATGCTTTCCCAGAACGATGGTGAGTTTACTATTGGGCCCAGTCGAATCTAGTAGCTCTCGAGAAACTCGTCTGACGTGAGGTTTTTTGGGAGTTGGAAAGTAGAGAATACGCAATGGATCGAGCGAGTCTTCTGCGTCCACTGGTTCAAGATCTGCGAAGTGGGGGTCTACAGGAAAGCCTACATCAATAATCTGGTTTTGTGCAATGCCGTGTGAGGCGAGGGATTCCTTGGTGTGTTGGTCAGTAACCATCCAAAAATCAGTCGGGGCCTTTCTCCATGCCGCATTGATCGCGATCGAATCAGTGACAACAGTAAATACCGGGACTTTGGGTAACCCCTGATTGAAAATACGCTCGATAAAATACGGGTAGAGGGGATAGGTGCTTATGATGGCATCAGGTTTGTGCTCAGCAACGAGCTGGTGCAGTTTTTTCTCAGGTTTAGCCATCAGTGGTAAACGTTTTTTTGAGAAATCTTGCCGTTCGGTGGACTCGTATATTCTGCGCCAAAGCCAAGGTGCGTGAGTCGTAATTCTGCGATAGATGGTTTGCAGTTGCTTGGTAATCCAGGGAGATCCCAAGTCGCAGGGGTCGGCACAAATGGTGGAGGCATGGGGCTGGAGGGCACGCTGCATGTTGAGAGCTGCGCTGTTGTGCCCCTCGCCGAAGCCTGCTGTCAGTATCAGGATCTTGGGTTTGTTGTTTTCGGCGGGTCTGCTCACGCGGCGACAATAGACGTGCTAGATGGTTGCGTAAACAATGCAATTGGTCTAATTAATGTGGTTGGAATGAGTAAGGAGCATCATCAAGTAACAAACTCAAACGTGGCCCCGAGTGACCCAAGTAAACAAGCTGGCGCCTCAACCAATGAGGAGAAAAACCCCTTTGTGCCTGAGATAGCAAAGGAGGAAGTAGAGGATGTTTATGTCGACTTAGAGCATGCAGCTGTGAAGCGCGCCATAAAGATTCCCGCGATAGGCTTGCTTGCCTTATTTGGAGTGCTTTTATGTGTGGCGGCGATTTTTTTGATTAGTGTGTTTAAGTCGCCTTTGTTAGAAGAGGAGTCAGTAGAGATTCAACAGCTGATCCTAGAAAACGAAAGAGAAAATCAGAAAGAGAAAATAAAAAAAGATGCTTATGAATTAACGAGTCGCCTTCTTAAACAGGTTGAAGTGACTGTCAGAAGTTATTACGCAGCAGGTCAAATCAGTGAAAAGTTGAAATACGTCAGGCAGCCTGAGCGCGTTCGGCCGTTGATGGAGAAATATTATCAACAGCAGCCGGTGGTGAAGGAGGAGTTTCACCAGTTGGAGAAATATGGGGCTTTGAATATCGATAAGGTGCCTTTTGTTTATGCAAGAGTTCAGATGAAAAATGGAACATCACGTGATGTTTTGTTAGAGCGCTTAGCCGATGAGTCATTTAAGTTGGATTGGGAGGTTGATGTTCATTATCAGCCCTTAGCTTGGGATGGGTTCATTGAGCTGAGACCCTCTGAGCCTTTGGTGATGAGGGTTGCTGTTAAGCCCGATAGTTTCCATGTGTATCAATTTCGTGATAGCAGTAAGTATGATTGCTACCAGCTAACAGCAAAAGGTTCTGATCATTATGTTTTTGGTTATGTCGTTAAAGGTAGCGAGGTGTCTATTCAGTTGAGGCAGATTTTCATGCGTGTAAAGCAGCTCGCAAATACAAGCCCCGAGCCAATGATGTTACAGCTTAGGTTTCCAGAGGGTAGTTCACAAGGCAACTGCGTTCATATTGATCGAATCGTTGCTCCGCGTTGGTTCCAAATACGCGAGCCTTGAGCTTTTTTCGGGCTCAGTGCAAAAGCAAAGTGCAGCAAACAAAGCAGAAAGAGCAATAAGCCCTGTCCGCTTTGATTTGGTGTTTGCCGACTTATGGCTGTAAGGAGAACGTTCCTTATCTATCTATTGCTTGTGCTCGCCTGACTTAGTTGAGCTTGTTCTTTTTCGCTTCTCTTTTTTGACCTCTAGGGCCTTTGCCAAGGCATGCTTTGGCTTTGCGCAAAGCGAAGGCATCAGGGTGGTTTTGCTTCAGCCACTCGCGGGATCCCTTACGCTCATCAATGCTAAGCTTGCCATCATTGTCTTTGTCAAATTGTTCTACAATAGCAGCTTTTATTTTTTTGCGTTCTTTGGCAAGAATAGGTGCTGCGGCATTTTTTTCTTCAGGGCTTAGTTTGCCGTCTTGATCGCTATCGAAACGCTTCAACATTTTGGCTTTTACTGCCTCGCGACGTTGAGACATTGCTTGCTTAAGATTATTGCGTTCGCTTTCGCTTAGTAGCCCATCGCCATCTTGGTCAAATTTATCAAGAATGCGTTTCGGTGGGGCTTGTGCAGCTTTTGCTCTGAAATCTTTTGCATTTCCTTCAATGTTTTCAGCGTTAGCACACATGCTTGAGATGAAAGTTCCGGTGATGGCTGTTATAATTAATCGTGTTGTTTTTTTCATGTTTGGCTTCTTGTTTGTGGTGTTTGTTCGACCCCGTGTTGGTCGGGTTGTATATGTTAAAACCCCCGATATCATCAAAGGTTGCATATGAGTTGTGCAAAATATCCATCGTCTGAACGCAAATCTCATTGCCAGTCGCTGCCTCAGTCGCTTGGATGTCTTTATTCATGTCTGATTCTGCTTCCGCCAATCAATCTAAAGCTAAGGTGTTTTTCGCTCGCTTGTTTAGCACCCTGTTGTTGTGGGCCGTGGTAACGGGGGTCTTCATGAGTGCAAATGTGTGGTTGTTTATGGCACTCATGTCTCTGCTTGGACTTCTTGGTATTTGGGAATACTTCCGTATGGCGCGCGACGGAGGGGTGCCATGCCAACCCAAATGGGGCTTGGTCGTCAGTGTTATTTATTTAGGTGTCCTGGCATGGTTGCTTGGATCGTATGGGCATGCAGCTCTTGATCTAGTGCATGCCGTCGATGCCGCATTGATCAGCTTAACGGTATTACTTGGTTTTGTATGGCAGCTTCGTCGCCCAGTAGACGGGCATAAAACCTTTACTGAGGTTGCTGTCACTACGCTTGGCTTTGTATATGTCGTGGTGATGTTTAGTTTTGTTTCCCGTTTGCTGTTTTTACCACAAATCAATGAGTCAGTGCCAGGAGCTTGGTTGATTATTTGGCTCGTTCTTGTGACCAAATTTACTGATATGGGGGCTTACGTAACAGGCTCTGTTATTGGGAAACACAAAATGATCCCGCACATCAGTCCAGGCAAGACATGGCAAGGCTTTGTTGGTGGTATTGGCTTTGCGCTTCTTGCTGGATGCGGTTTGTTCGCGCTAATGCCAGAGCGTTTGGCGGTTCTTGGAGGTTGGGGCTGGGTGATTGGCTTGTGCGTATTACTCTCATTGTTAGCTGTGGTCGGTGATCTTGCAGAATCGGTGCTTAAGAGAAGCATGGGAGTTAAAGACTCAGGTAAGACTCTGCCAGGAATTGGTGGGGCTTTGGATCTCATCGACAGCCTCTGCTACACAGCCCCCGTGCTGTATTTTGTCCTTAAATGGGTGCCTCTCTGTAGTGCGCCAGTTCACTAATGAAAAAACGTAAAGTAGTTCTACTGGGCTCAACCGGTTCGATTGGCACTAGCACTCTTAAAGTAGCTTCCGATATTCCGGACTGCATGGAGGTGGTTGCGCTAGCGGCAAATTCAAGTGTTGAGCAGCTAGCGAATCAAGCCAGGGAAACTGGGGTTAAGCATGTGGCTCTCTATGATGCCTCGAAAGAAGCGGAGCTTCGTGCAGCTTTGCCCGAGGGAGTTACCATTCATCTTGGAGCGGAAGGGTTGCTGGAAATTTCAACGCTTGCTGATGCTGATATGGTTCTTATAGCCATTGTCGGAACAGCGGGTCTTCAACCAGCACTTGCCGCCATTGAAGCAGGCAAGGATTTGGCCGTAGCAAGCAAGGAGATCCTCGTCATGGCTGGTGAGCTTGTGATGAATGCTGCCGCAAAAAAAGGAGTTCATGTATTGCCTGTTGATAGTGAGCATAATGCTATTTTCCAGTGTTTGGACGGTCACCGAGGTGGGGAAAAAGAGGTTTCTCGTTTGATTCTCACTGCCTCGGGTGGTCCGTTTCGCAAGACGCCGGCGGAGCAGCTAGAAAAGGTGACTGTTGAGCAGGCATTAAATCATCCAACTTGGGATATGGGTCGCAAGATTACCATTGATTCATCGACTTTATTCAACAAGGGGCTCGAGATGATCGAGGCTCGTTGGCTTTTTGGCATCGAGATGGGTCGTATTGATGTAATCGTACACCCGCAAAGTATCGTGCACTCTATGGTGGAGTATGTTGATGGAAGTGTGTTGGCTCAGCTTAGTAACACCGATATGTGTTTTCCGATCCAGTATGCGATCACATTTCCAGAGAGGGTAGCAGGTGGATTGCAGCCGCTTGATTTTGCACAGCTTGCGAAGCTGGAATTTGAGGCACCTAGGTATGATGTATTTCCAGCACTCAACCTGGCACGCAGGGCGGGGGACGCTGGTGGCACTCTGCCGGCCGTTTATAACGCGGCTAATGAGATAGCTGTAGATGCTTTTTGTGAGGGCAAGATCGGCTACACTGATATCTGGAAGACGGTGCAACAGGTCATGGATGGCCACCAAGTGCAACAGGCTAGCGACTTAGACACGCTTATTAAGGCGGATGCTGACGCTAGAGTGGTAGCTGCGACACTCTGCGGCGGCGCATCAAGCTGAGGCTCGCTAGCCCAAGCAATGCTGCCGTCGAGGGCTCAGGCACTGGGCTGATCAAGGTCAGGGATTCACCGCCAGCTTCGACAATGGCGGAGATTTCTGCGATGTAGTTGGGTAGAAAGCTGTCGTAGGACCGTGTGCCATCGATGCCCAAGTGAATGCTAGTAAGCACGAGGTCGGAGCCGACGGTGATGAATGTTGGGCCTCCTGAATCTCCACTTTGCAGATAGGCTTCATCGGCTCCCAGGCTTTGGCCAGTGCCACGGTCGTCATCGAAGGTGATGGTGTCGGTAATGTTAGTCGCTGTGAGTGCTACATCATCATAAAATCCATCTAGCTCATTGCGGCCAACGCGGAAGTTGGTGGTGGTGTTTCCCCCTGAACTATTGAGGCCTACGATGAATGCCTCCATCTCATAATAAGAGGAGCTGGTAAAGGTGGCCTGAGTAGTTGGCTCTGAGGCGATGCCGTAAATGGCAATATTTGAACCTGGTGATGAGCTGAATCGTCCAATGGCAATATCGGTAGTGCCAAGACGGGTGAGGCTCGGTGCACTCACGGTAACGGAAGGGCCAAGCAGGTCATTACTTTCATAGAAAGTAGCTGAGCCAGTCGCTCTAGCATGCCATGCAGTGACATAATAAGTATCTGATATTCTGGTGAACCAGTCACCGTTGTAAGCGATGCCAGACCAGTCATAGCCGTTGCCTATAAATGCGGGGTCATCTGCAAATCGATAGTGGCTAGCTGCATCATAGCTTTGTAGTGCAAGAGCAGCCCATGTGACGGGTGTGCATAGGGCGCTGAGGATGATGAAGTGGATGGTGGTTTTCACGAAGGTGTGTGTTAGGTGATCTCAGAAAGTTTTTGGATATCGTGGCTTTATTTATTTGGGCCTAGCGACTAGGATGCCTGCATGTTTATTATACTGATGCAGATAGCTTGAAATAGTGCTGTCGATGATTACTTTCTTGTGGCTTGACGAGGCGTGCATAAATCTTGAACGCCCTTGCTTGTCTTTGACGACGATCCCAACATGGGAGCAGTAACCTCCATCGTGTGCACTAGCGATACCGATAATGTCGCCGTCTTTGAGCTTTTTTTCTATGCCAGCAACCTTGTGTTTAGGGACCATGTAAACAGGCATTTTGGTCAGCTGGGCTTCTTGCTTGGCCATCTGTTCGCGAAGATCGGGGTTGTGTTTCAGATAGCGATAGCTTTTCCATAAGATGGACATTTCTTGGCAGCGGTTGTGCATGCGCGTGTTTGGGAAAGAGCGAGTAAGGTCCTTGATGTTGCCGCGCTTGTCGTTGTCTACATACCATTCTGCCAAGTAATGTATTCTATCGAGATAGTTGCCGTGACATCTGCCATTGCGGTAGCGGGTCCACTCGATTTGCCGAAGTAGATCGCGGGGTTGGTATGCACCCTTTGGGGTGTCGAGCATCCTGCTGAAACCCAGACATATTTCGAAAAAGGTCCAACAGTCTAAGCCTTCGAAATTAACAGAGGGGCTCTCGATATGATTGTCAATTTCGAGTGTGTAGGATGTGTAGGGGATGCCCTCCAGTTCCATGGCGATTTTGACCATGCGCTCACTGGTAGAGAGCTCTGACCACTTTTCTGTCACCGCTTTGTTTGTAATGGCATCAAATTTCTCCTGTCCCTTGAAGGTAATGGAGAGTGGCAGCGGTTTAGCTGCATGACACCACAGCGGAAGTGCGAAGACGATGATAAAGAGGAAACGCATTACCCTAAGCGATAATGCCTTAGGTTTGATTTTGCAAGGTGTAAATGTTACTTGTGATGGGTTTCGTCATGGTGCCGGCAAGACTGAATGGGCTTGATCGCAGGCTTGAGGGTGGCTAGCTTGCATTCGGTTTCCATGCAGGGGCCATTTTAACCATGGAAATTTGGAAAGCGATTATTGTCGGCATCATACAGGGGCTCTCTGAGTTCCTGCCCATTTCTTCATCTGGGCATATTGTGTTAACCCAGTATTTGTTGGGTATTCGTGAGGCTGGATCAAGTCATCAGCCAGATCTAGCCTTCGAGGTGATTTTGCATATCGGAACCTTGGTCAGTGTGTTGTTGTTTTTCCGCAAAAGCTTATGGAAACTAGTGCAGTCGCTTTTTGACAAAGAGATGATCGATGAGCGTAAGAAAATTATGTTTCTCGCGTTGGCAACTCTTCCTGCAGTTTTTGCGGCTCTACTCTTTAAGAATTTTTTTGATGCTGTTCCTGGTAAGCCAATCGTGGTTTCCGCCTTGCTTTACGTGACTGGTTTTTTGCTTTTTATTCCTCGCTTGGTTAAAAAAAGCGGCGGTGGAGTAGGGTGTAAATCAGCATTGATTATGGGCATCGGTCAGGCCTTTGCTATTCTGCCAGGAATTTCACGGTCGGGTTCAACGATAGTGGCGGGTATGATGAGCGGCGCGAAGGCAGAGAAAGCAGCTGAGTTTTCCTTTCTCATGTCGATTCCCGCAATCACTGGAGGGTTTGTCCTGACGATGAAGGATCGCATCGAGCAGACCGGCTCGTTTGCTGAAGCTCTAAAATCATGTTTTTCTGGGCCTTATTTAGCAGGGGCGGTTGCAGCGGCTGTGGTAGGCCTACTAGCCATTTATTTAGTGATGGGAGCTGTGAAGCGAGGTAAGCTTGAATACTTTTCTTATTATTGTTTTGTGGTGGCCACTGCTGGGGTTTTGTATTTTTCGTTAACGGCCTAGCGGTTTTGTCGCTCTACCAGTGAGACTATTTAATTCGTAACCATGGCTTCAAAAAAGAAAAAAGGAGTGCTTAGCACAGTGGTCACACTTCTGGTGGTGTTGGCTTTTTTATGGACTCGGTATCAGGAGATTGATGAGGGTCAGGCAGGTGGATTTACTCAGACAAATCAAGATGAATGGGTTAGCACGGCTGCATCGAGAAATGACGGAGAAACTCTGACTGAGGTAAAGTTGTTGTCTCCTCATTATCAAGTCTGGAAGAATTGCGTTGTGATTAGTCACAGGGGTAATGACGGTGATAGCTTTCATATCGAGGCGCCGCACGGTCGAGAAGAAATCCGGCTCTATTATGTCGATGCGCCTGAGAGTGCTGCTCGAACTTATAGAGACGGCAATACAAATCACCTCCGCATTGCCCAACAAGGAGCTGCGATGGGAGGGTTGGATCAGCGTGAGACCATAAAGGTGGGTGTAGATGCGAAGGCTTTCGTGAAACAGCTGCTTGATGGTAAGCGCTTCAAGGTAGTGACCCGCAGTGAGCGAGTCTATGGCTCACATCGAAAATACGCATTTGTCATAGTTGACTGGAAGGGGCAGAGACATTACTTGCATGAACTGTTGGTATTGAATGGGCTTGCTAGAATTCACACCAAGCCAGCTCATCTTCCAGATAACACCACCGCATCTGATCAAAAAAAACGCCTATATGAGCTGCAATCCTACGCTAAAGACATGCGCTATGGAGCATGGGGTTTGTAGGCAAAATAGACGTTTTCAAGAATTAAGTTTACAGTAAAACCAAGTTAACATGCTCGCAAAAAGAATTATTCCATGTCTCGACGTTACCGATGGTCGTGTCGTTAAAGGAACCAACTTCGTTGACCTTAGAGATGCTGGTGATCCGGTAGAATGTGCGATTGCATATAATGAACAGGAAGCTGATGAGCTTGTTTTTCTCGATATAACAGCATCGTCTGATGAGCGCAAAACGATGGTGGATGTGGTTCGACGCACCGCGGAGAAGTGCTTTATACCACTGACAGTGGGTGGGGGAATTCGCACAGTTGATGACATGCGAGAGATGCTCCTTGCTGGCGCGGATAAGGTAGGCATCAACACGGCAGCAGTGACTCGCCCTGAGCTCATTAACGAAGGCTCAACCGCGTTTGGTAATCAATGTATTGTGGTTGCTATTGATGCCAAACGAGAAGGTCCAGGCAAGTGGGGCGTCTATACACATGGCGGGCGCACACCTGTCGGGCTGGATGCTGTGGAGTGGGCGAAAGAAGTCTGCCAGCGCGGAGCCGGGGAAATTTTACTCACCAGTATGGATTCTGATGGCACAAAAGCCGGGTATGACATCGAGTTGACACGTGCTGTCAGCGAAGCTGTGAGTATACCTGTCATCGCATCAGGAGGTGCAGGCAACCTTCAGCACATGGTAGATGTTCTCAAGGAGGGCAAGGCTGATGCTGTCTTGGCTGCGAGTATTTTTCACTTTGGTGAGCACACCGTGCACGAGGCTAAGGAAGTCTTTGCGGAGCAAGATATCCCCGTGCGTCAGTAAGCTGGCCTTCGTATTAAAAAATACTTGCCTAGTGCGATCTCTCTGCCTAGGTTTCGCCCGCTTACAGAGATTTTCATTGGTCCATTGAAGCACAACATGCGCGATTAGCTCAGTGGTAGAGCAATGCCTTGACATGGCAGAGGTCACTGGTTCAAATCCAGTATTGCGCACCATTCTTTTTCTGGCCCAGAGCAAATGCTCTGGGCTTTTTTCGTATATACTCAGCGCGGTCATGAGTATTAACGTTACATTATTCATTCATTAATATTAGGTTTTCTTGAATAATTATATTCCTGAATTAATCATTGCCTTTGGTATTTCGTCTAGTTAGTGTGTTAAATATCGTTTTTATGATGTCGCTTACATGATTCTTACACTCATTCTCAATTGCCTCCATGGATAGTCCTATCAAGACGTTGATACTGCAGATTGTTGTCACATTATCCATGTTGCTTGTTGCAAGTGTTTCTGCTCAAGATGTAGCTTACTCAAAGCCAGCAGGTTTCGTGATTCAAACATTACAGCCGGGACGGCTTAACTTGATTGGTTTGACGTTGCATGAGCCGGTGCTTTTCTCAGGCTCATTTGATACGGTGAATGGCACGACATTGCGTGATGAAAACACAGATTTTGGTGAAATATTGGTAGAAGGAAACAGTTACATTCTAGAGATTGTGGATAATCCCTCAGATGTAACACTCAATGGTGTCATGCAAGTCATCACACAATGGACAGGCAACAATATCATATCGCCCGATGACCTTGCCGTGGATAATTTGGGCGTTGGGGCATCCTACCAGCTGAGATCGCCCAAAACGATTTCAGATGTTTTTGGTACATCCAATAGTGCGGGCTTGACTGCCGGTGCTAATATCGCAAGTGCAGATGTCATCTGGTTACACAACGGAGTTGGGTTCGAGAAGTTTTATTATTCTGAGGGTGGAGGCTTTGGCGGTGGTGAGGCTGGTTGGAAAAATGACAGTGGGCAGGATTCAGGAGATTACCCCATCATTTATACAGATGCTATGATCATTCAGAGCAGGGCTAGCTTGGAGAAGAAGCTAGTTATAGCTGGAGTTATCAAGACAAAGTCAATCACGCTCGCATTATTGGAGGGTAAGTTTAATTTCATATCTACAACTTACCCAGTGGGAGCGACCCTGGGTAATTCAGGACTTGAAGATGATCTTGTTAGTAATGTTGATATCGAAGCATCAGACGTCATTTGGATGCCGGATGGCGATGGCGGTTATAATAAGTATTTCTTCAGCCCTGATGGATGGAAGAACTCCGAAGGAGATCCTGCCTCTGACACCAAGCTTTCGAGTGGTATTGTTATTGAGCGTGTTGGTGTGGCAGCTAATGCAAAGCTTACGCCTCCGCTAATTTATAAGAATCTTTGATCCTGCTTCATACTCAGCGATCAGATAAAATTTTTAATTGGTTTAAATTTATGAATTTCAAATGTCTACTTTGTTTAATCTCAGGAATTCTTGCGCTAACGAATTTAATTCAAGCGGAGGGAGTCGGCGTTACTTTGACAACTTCGTTTTCTAACATGGCGGGGAGTAATGGTGAGTATTCAAATGTTGTTTTTTCAGATGCGACTGGAATCCCGATCCCCAAAAACAATGGTTACGTCGCAATTGGTACGTTCAAGATTGATTCCTCAGATATAGCAAAATTATCGTCGGCTTCAGATCTGAGTGATGCATTCTACCAGTTTGGAGCTGGAACTAATTTCAATTCTAGTGAAGACGGGGCATTTCAAGCAAGTGCATCAGGCAACGCCGATGACAAGTATGATGATGTTGAAAGTTTTGCAGGCTCCGAAGTATACATTGTCATAGGTAATAAATTTGATTTGGTTACATCCAGTGAATTCTTAGTGTGGGCTTCGGGGAAGTATTTTGATGGCGCTGGTCCCATCGGTGGTCCCGCTGATGTTGTATTGTCTGTTAATAGCGGTGATCTTATTATTGGACTTAGTGATAAAAATACTTTCGATTTTTCACAGGTAGGTGGAGCTGGTGATAGAGCCGCGTTTACGACCATGGCTATTGAGCATGGACAGGATGATCACGGGGACTCTCAAGAAGTTGCCACGGTTGTCACAATGAATTCCACTATTTATGGTGAAATTGATGGTGTTGAGGATGTAGATTATTTTCGAATCGAACTCAAAAACGATGGTAATTTAACCTTGAAGCTTAAAGGTGATGCAGTTCCCCAAATGACGATCTTCGACGGTGATGGTTTGGAAATCGCCACTATTCAAAATGGTAGCGACGATCTTGATGATGGCCTGGCTCCAGATTACATTATTAGCGAAGATGTTGTTGCGGGGATTTATTTTATCAGTGTAACTGGTTCGGAGAGCAGCTCAGGAGAAAATTATAACATAGAAACCTCGTTCATTAGTCGGGTTAAAGCTCCCTCGAAGGGACTGTTTGTTGGATTATTACGAAATGGTGATGATGACAAATTAATTGGCAAGATCAGCCTCAAAATAACGAAAAGAAGAGGGTATTCTTATTTTTCGGGGGCCGTTGCG
>CBFHKM010000055.1:0-1380 GCA_965656385.1 Oceaniferula sp. | reverse complement strand
ATGATGACAAATTAATTGGCAAGATCAGCCTCAAAATAACGAAAAGAAGAGGGTATTCTTATTTTTCGGGGGCCGTTGCGGGGGTGACAAAAAATTCAAGTAGCTCATTCAAAGGTAAGTTTTATATGAATGCAACATATGAAGGAGAGGTTTACAATACCAACGGAATAACCTCTGTCTTAGATATGGGTTTTGTTGAGGATGAGGAGGGCAGACTAAGTCTGACTGGTGCAATAACATCTCCTGATGGCGGGAGAGAAGTGTTTAGTTTAGCTCCGCGTTATTATAACAAAAAATCACGCAGGGCTTCTGAGTTTCTGAATCCGTCTAAATACACGTATATTATACCTTCGCTAACCACAGATTCAGCAGATGCCCCAGCTGGTGACGCTATAGGCTATGGAAGTATTACTTCGGATGGAAAAGTAAAAATTAAGGGGTGGTCTAATGCCGGTTACAAGTATACCTATAAGGGCTACCTGCAAAATGGGAATCAGCAAGGGGAGCGTGGTAACGCTGAGTTTCAGGCGGGGAATTATGGCAACATACCCTTGTATGTTCAAACTTACGGTGAAGGCAGTAAAAACAATGTAGGTTTCAGCGAGTGGATGCTCGGAACCGTGGATTATGACATGTCAGGTGTAGAGAAATCAGTGGGTGGTAATATTCGTTATGTAAAGCATGAGTCAAAAAGCAGTTATTACCCGAGTGGTTTTGATCAAAGTGTTGTGATGCAGGGCTCCAAATACAGCAGGGCTGGATATGCTGGTATCCCGCTCAATGGGTATGAGCTATTTCCCAACAATGCAACCGGAATATTTGAAGGCAGTCTTGCTGAGAATTTAGAGCCAGGGCCATACACTTTCTCATGGAAATTACGTAAAGGGAAAATGTCAGCACCTAAAAATATTATCTTCTATCAGAAGGGTAGATTTAAGGCCAAGCACGGCCTTTTTACCGCTAAGTTTGTTGACTATCTAATTGGCAAGAGACTTGTAATAAGAGGTGTGGTCCTGCAAAATAAAAATATCACAACTGGACATGCGATTGACCCACTCGGGCTTGTTAGTATGCGTCACAGGATCACGCCTGCTGAGGGAGAGACGTTATCTGACAATCCATAGATTGTTATTTTTGAATCGTTGAATTTATAGATTTCAAAATCTGACCACAGCTTTGACTGGTGTATTTCCCAACAACTTTCGTCCATCGAGATCACTCAGCTCGATCAGAAATGATGCTGCGACAAGCTCAGCATCTAGCTGATGAATGAGTTTTACAGCAGCAGCGGCTGTTCCTCCCGTTGCGAGCAGGTCATCAACAAGCAGAACGCGCTCTCCGGGAAGGATTGCGTCTTGGTGGATCTCGACGACGTTTTCG
>CBFHKM010000054.1:0-13214 GCA_965656385.1 Oceaniferula sp. | reverse complement strand
GATATCGATATCTCCCGATTTATAAGATCTAGTTCCAACAGTATTATGAAGCTGAAGTGTTCCTTCATTGATGACTATGCCCCCGGTGTGTTGGTTAGAGCTATCGTGAACTTTTACTCTGAGTGTGCCTGCGCCTTCCTTGGTTAGGCCGCCGGTGTTCGACGACGCGAGTTGACTGTTATGAAAAACGTTTTCACCATTGGTGTCGATGATGATCGCGCTGGTGCTGTTGACAATGCGTGAGCTGTAGTCCTGAGTAATGCCGGCCGCATACTGCAGGGTGCCACCGGCGAAATCGATATTGCCGCCGTTGCCGAGGGCTCCTGTGCCAGCACCGTCAGCGACTCCGGCAACAATCGTGCCGCCGATGATGTGGGTAGTGCCGTTGTAGGTGTTGTTACCGTTGAGGATCAGGGTGCCGTCGAGTTTCTTATCGAGCTGAAAACCTGCGCCTGCGATTACCGTCGCGTCAATGGTCAGTGTGGATCCGCTATCGGTAGTGATATCAGTCCCGTCTGTGAAGACACGATATTGCCCGGTGCCGCTGATGGTTGCGTTCACGCCGGTCGACGTCCTGAGGTTGTTGGTCCCCTGGCCCCCGAGATAGAAACCGTTGGTGTCGATGGTGTAATCATTGTTGAAGGTGTAGCCGTTACCACCCGTGCGGATGTTACTTGTAAGCGTGGCTGTTCCTGTGCCGCCCGAACCAAAATTCGCTCTATCAAAATTGCTGAATCCCTGGTTGGTAGCGCCCCCGTCTATGGTCCAATTTGTCTCGGAGCCATCCGCTGGGGAATTGACACTGTTCCAGTTGCCATCTCCATCCTGGATACCTGCTGCCGCGTCATTGTCCCAGGTCAGGACATCCGCCTGGGCGATATTGGTGAGAGTGAATGCCATGGCCATGACGGCTACGAAGGCAAGGGTGGTTGATTGGATATATGTGGTGTTTGATGTGTTAGGCGTTTTCATGGGTTTGTGTGGATCGTAAGTTGCTTATGTATGTGTGGAGGAATTATGTGTGGAGGTGATCTAGCAGACACGGCTGTTAGCATGCGACTGCTCGCTTATCACCTGTATGGGTTACTCTCATTTCTATAAATTTACCATGTAACTCAATGTGAACAAGTTAAAAATTACATAAAAACAAAATAAACGTGTATATTTAATATAAACAAAGTATTTTCGGACTTTCCCCCAGCGGCTGGAATTTGGAATCAGGGGCTGTAGAGCACTGGCTGCACGGCCATTTCAACTTCAACTGCAGCTCACTCTACCTCAGGAAGTTGAAGCTGCTCGGTAATGACCCCGCTCACTTGGGTCGCGAGTTTTTGGCTGCCGGAAGGCTAGAAATGCACGTCACCACGTTTTTTGCGAAATTCTGAGCTGGAAAAGCTAGCAGTGAGGGCGTGCAGGTCATTGACACCGATTCCGTATCTAGCCATGACCTTGGCTGCCACCTCGTTGTAGCGGAGGTCATCCCCCACCTTGCGGCCCGGCTCGCCCTCGGGGACCACGGTGGTGTTGGCGAAGATGATCTTCGCCCCGGTCTTTTTCAGGCGGAGCACGATGGTCTCGAGGTTTTTTTGATACTGCTCCAGAGACACCGAGAGGGTTCCGTTGACCTTGTCCCGATTGCCATAAGCCTTGGCAGAGGGAGATCGGTAGCAGAGGTCGTGCAGGCCGGCGTTGAAGTGGATGACATCCCGCCGGGTGTCGCCAAGCCACTTGTCGAGCGATTGCAAGTAGAAGGTGGTGGGCCCGCAGTTGGTCTTGGGGCGGCTGACATTGGGCAGGGAAGGGTCATGGCTAGCCTGGGCCGCCTTGGCACGCTTCAGCCTTTTTTGGTCATCTGCAAGGTTAAAGAATTCAGCTTTTTTTACCCTGCCCCGCTGCCTTTTTATTGGCAGGCTTCTTGGCCGGTTTATTAACTGGCTTCTTGGCAGGCAAGGGCTGGTGTGCCTCTTGGATGATCTCCTCCATGCGCTTGACGATATCCGGGTGCTGGGCGGCGATATTGTTTTGCTCACCGATATCTTTTTCCAAGTCAAAGAGCTGGAGCTTCTGCGGTGTTTTCACCTTCCAGCCCAGCTTAACACCCTTCCACTTGCCGATGCGCACTGCCTGGTCACGCTTCGCTGTCTGCGGGTGCTCCCAGTAGAGATATTCGCGCTGCTGCTGCTCGCCCTTACCGGTCAGGGTCGGCAGCAAGGAAATACCGGTGTTTTGGGCGGGCACGGGCTGGTCAAGCAGGTCACAGATGGTAGCAAGGATGTCATAGTGGGCACTTGGCAGGGCACTGCTGGTGCCGGCCTTGATCGTGCCCAGCCAGCGGGCCATGGAGGGAGCGCGGATGCCGCCCTCGAAGAGGTCGCGCTTGTGGCCACGCAGCGGGCCGTTGGAGTCCCAGAACCTGGGGTCATGGCCGCCCTCGAGGTGGGAGCCATTGTCCGAGGAGAACATGATCAGGGTGTTCTCTGCCTGGCCGGTTTTTTCCAGCAGCTCGAGTAGCTGGCCAATCTGGTTGTCGAGGTTTTCCATCATGCCAGCGTAGCCAGCGATCGGGTTTTTGACATCAGGACAAGGCACGCCGGGGCCGGCGCCATATTTGCCAATCTTGTTCTCAAACTGCGGGTAGATTTTGCGATACTTATTATGCAAGGCTTTAGGCGCATGCATGGCCGCGTGGGGCACGGCGGTGGGAATGTAGCAGAAGAAGGGCTTGCCCGCCTTGGCGTTTTTCTCCACGAAGGCGAAAGCGTCATTCATGATCAGATCATGGATGTAGGTGCCCTCTTCGAGCTTCTCCTCCTTGCCATTACGCACGATACTCGTCGGGTAGTAGGTGTGGGCGATGCCCTGACTCTTCCACGCGCTAAACTCGTCAAAGCCGTGGGTCATTGGTGAGGGTCGCCC
Source organism: Oceaniferula sp. (assembly GCA_965656385.1). Classification (GTDB taxonomy): domain Bacteria; phylum Verrucomicrobiota; class Verrucomicrobiia; order Verrucomicrobiales; family Akkermansiaceae; genus Oceaniferula. The sequence continues at coordinate 10,298 of CBFHKM010000054.1, read as the reverse complement.
AGCTTCATTGGTGATACCCAAGCCCCACTTACCATACATACCAGTGGTGTAACCAGCGGCCTTGAACACCTCGGGCAGCACGGTCATTTCCTCGCTCAGTGCCAAGGTGTTTTCCTTGCCATTGCCACGGGCGAGGCAGTGACCAGCGTGCTGGCCGGCCATTAGCGAGTGGCGGGACGGGGTGCAGACGGTATTGGCGGAGTAGTGATCGGTGAGCTTGATGCCCTCAGTAGCGAGGCGGTCGATGTTGGGTGTCTTGAGTTTCTTCTGCCCGAAGCAGGAGATGTCGCCATAGCCGAGGTCATCGGCGAGGATGTAGATGACGTTTGGGGAGCTTGCCTGCTGCTGAGCATCAAGCGAAGACTGAAGCGTAAGAAGCGAAGTGAAAACAAGGCAGAGGAAGTGCGATTTCATGGTGTCCATTTTCTAGGTTACGCGAGCGGAAAGGGCAAGCTTACAGGTTTTTGCACAGCCGCTGTGATACCCAAGACGGCAAGACTTCAAGATGACAAGATCGCAAGAGAGAAGCCTCTGCAGTTTTAGGTTTTAGGAAACATACCTTGGCGTCCTGGCGTCCGCCTCAAATTTCTACATGCTACTTGCCAATTGCTACCTCCTGCTTAGCAAATCCTCAATTCCCTCGAGCCAGCTCTGGGCCATTTTACCGTGCATGGCGTTGGTCGGGTGATTGATTTTGTTGGAAAGACGGCTGGCATCGATGGACTTGGGATCGTCCGGATCGGTCAGGAAATGGCGGTAAAGATCTACTGTGGTAATAATGTGGCCTTTATCGGCATGCTTAGGCACCAAGGTCTGCCTGATGTAGGCATTGTAGTCATACAGGTCTGGGTTGAAGCGGCTAAGCGGGGTGATCTGGGCGACGATGAGCTTCACCTCCTTATCGGTGTCAAAGATGGTTTTGACCAGTGCCTCGAGCTGCAGCGGGCTTTTTGGATTAATGCCGTTGATACCAATGAGCAGAAGAATGATATCCGGCCGGTCCGTGGTGATCCAGCCTGGCACTTCCTTGTGAATAGCACCAATGCTCCATCCACCATAGCCTCGGTGCCCGTCCTGGCCGAGCTTGCGCAGATCCAGCGTCGGGCTCACCGTGCCACCGTGCGTCGGATCTCCGGATTTATTGTTCCAGGGTTCTGGTGATTTGCCAACGAAGACAAAGTCGTGCCCCGCTTGTTTCAGTAGCCGGTAGAGGTGGCTGCGATAGCCAAACTCAAAAGGATGAGCCCACTTCGAATTATCTGTGTAACCCGCGGTGATTGAGTCCCCCAGCGGCATGATGCGCACGGGATCCTTCGCGAGTGCAAAGCAAGTGCATAGAGCAAAAGCAAAGCTAAGGATAAGTGTCGCTCGCTTCATGTTTAATGATTTTACAGGGACGTATCCTATTGTGCTGCCGTGTAGCACGTGCACTGCTTACTTGCTAAACTCGAGCTCACTGAATGCCACCGGGTGCTCGATGAGCTTCTTGCCGTCCTGGTTGATAGAGCAGAGCGACAAGGACTTCTTTGCCCAATCAATTTCGATCAGTCCGGCGTTGATTTCCCAGTGGGATTTACCCACCCGTAATGAGTTGTCCGCGTTTGCCCAGTTTTTAGAGCAGTGAGTCATGCCACTACTGGTCATGTCGTAGAGCGGGTAGTCACCGATCATGACTTTGGAGAGCTCGGTGTAGTGGACATCTCCTGAGATCACCACGGTGTGGTCAGCCTTGTGTTTTTTGAGCATCTCAAAAAGACGCTGCTGCTCGTGGGGCACGTTGCCCCAGTTTTCCATGCCTTTCTCATAGGCCAGCATCTGGATGCTTGAGGCGATGATCCTGACGTCTGCCTTGACCTGCAGCTGCTGCTCCAGCCACTGCCACTGCGCGTCCCCCAGCAAGGTCATGCTGGTGTCTTTGGTCGGCTCATACCAGCCAACCGTGCCCTTGGAAGGCTTATTCTTGGTCTTGGAATACTCTAATTTATCCCGGAAATAACGTGTATCCAGCAGGATGATCTGTACCTTTTTACCGTCCTTACCAAATGAATACGAGGTGTGGATACCCGGCCTGGTGCGCCTGACGGAGTCCTCAGGCTCAGCAAAGAAATCCAGAAACACTTGCTGTGATTGCTCACGCTTGGGGTAATCCTTGGCACCATCATTGACCCCGTAATCATGGTCATCCCAGGTCGCAAGCACTTGGGTCTGCTTTTGTAATTTCTGGTAGCCCTTTGCCGCGGCCAGTTGCTGGTATTTTTTCTTCAGCAGCTCCATGTCCTCGGTGTCACCGTAGATATTGTCCCCCAGGAACACAAAGACATCGGGATTGTGCTTGAGCACCCCGTCATAGATCCGGGTGACTTTCTTGCGCGAGGGTTTGTTGCAGGCACCAAAGGCGATTTTGGTAAGAGTCTTGTCCTTGTCGACCACATCGCTGGAAATTTCTGCGGAAAGGCAGCATGCGGTGGCGATCAGTATTAGTAATATTTTCATCATTGGTAGGGTGTCAGTTTTTGGGTGTCAGTTTCTAGGTGTCAGTTTCTAGGTGTAAGTTTTTGGGTGTCAGTTTTTGGGTGCCAATTTGGGGCTTATTGCACAAACCCTTTGTTGGTACTATGTTTAGGGACTGTAATGATACGTCCACGAGCCTGAGGATGTTACATGGTTTATCGCTGTTATCAAAATTAACCCCACCCTACATGGTGGGGCCTTGGCAAGTCCGAAGTCAGTGAAGGCTGACAAGTATGTCCTAGTCACGAGCCAAAAGCTCATTAAGAGTGTAATAAGCGCTGTTATTACGCAGGGCTTTACCCGAGGCATCAGTGATACCTTTGAGATGAAACTGATAAATTTTGTGTTTCTCCAGCCCGGAAACGCGGAGTGTGGCTGTGTTACCATCTGCCGAAATCTCCACCGCAGTGACGGGCACGGCTTTGAGATTCATTTTCGGTGAGCCGTAATTGGGGGTGTAGGCATAGTGGTATCTGCTGAGCTGAATGTTATCAGGAGTGAGCTTGTGTGCGGGATTGAGGGGCTTGGTGAAGTGCAGCTTAAAGCCGTCTTGTTGCAGCTCGATACGGTGAATTTCAAAAGGCACCACACCAGTGTAAACCACCCGCTGCAAGCCGGTGCCAGGCAGGCCGCGGTTCCAGTTACCCTCCCCCACCCGGCCGATCATCAGCGAGTGATCGGGAGCAAACGCAAGCCGGCAGATACCTGCCTTGAGAGGCCCCCCTTTGATAAACGGAAAGCACGCGCCCTGATACTGGCCGTTCACCTTTTCAAGAGCGACTCGCATCAAGTGAGCATGCACGACATCCCCAATGAAGAGCTGCCCAGCAAAGGGGCCGAACTTACCAGCGGTGGCATCACAGAGGGGCGCTCCCGGTGAGTTACTCAGCTCCCCGTGCGGCAAGAACACCGCCGGCATTTTGCGCAGCCGGTCAAGCTCTTCAATGGGAAGCTTGGTCGGGTCTCCCTTGTCTTTGAATCGTGGATCCCAACGCAAGGCTTCCGGATGTCCGTGGAAGTCTCCCTGTTCCAGATGATGCAGCATCGAGCTCCCCACCCAGTCCCCCTGATTGTCTGCGGCGAACAAATGCCCCTCCAGATTCATACCGATGCCATTAGCCGTGCGCAAGCCTGAGGACCACGGCACAAACTCCCCCTCCGGGCTCACCTTGTAGGACCACATCCGGTAGGGTTCAGAGGAGAAAGCATCGGCACTTGCCGGGCGACCGTCAGGATTTGTTTTGCCACTTCCCGAAAGCGTGCCCCAGAGGTTGCCGGCATCATCTTGCACCAGCCCGTATGTATACTGATGAAAATTCGGCACCATGGAAAACCCGTCGCTAATCGTCTGGTAAAGATCCGCCAACCCGTCGCCATCCTCGTCGATGAGCTGAGTGATCTCCGGCCGCTGGGAGACAAACACCTCCCCCTTATTACCGATGCACATACCCATCGGCTCATGCAGCCCGTGTGCAAAACGTTGCCACGCATCATCCTTCCGCGTCCAAACATCCCCGCGCCGGGTTGCCAGATAGAGAACCCCATCCGCGGAGTAATCCATGCCCGACACTTCCATGACAATGCCCTGCGGAACCTCCACCTGCTCCACACGGTAAGATTCGTCCGCCCACAGTATCGATGCCGCAGCCAAAACAAAGCTGATGATATGGATCGTGACACGTTTCATGGCTTGAGTGTGATGGAGACGGAAAACCTGACCCGCTTGTCCGGATGCACCAGTAACACCCCTGAGGCCCAAGTAGCATCCTCTGTGTCATAGTGCACATGCTGTTTGGTTGGCAAAAACGAAACCTCATCAGTGACCCCCGGAAGCGAAAAATGATGCGTAATCTGGCCAATATTACTCGCCGACTTATTGTCCGCCCTCGCTTGATAAGTAATACGGTGAGCCACCTCCTGACCATGAACCTGGTAGAGAAACTCGGGCTGCCCCTCCACTATACGGTAGCCTTTAAAAACAAGCTCGGGTTTTTCAGGCCATTCGTCAGGCTTGCCAATCCTTAGCGGAAAATGTGAGGGCGCCTGATAGATTTTCGCACCCAGCAGCTTGGCATACCAACCACCGAAGCCCGTCCAGGCTTTATCCATATCCAGGAAACCACCACTCCAAACGTAGAGCAGCCGGCAGTCGGTGGCATCAAAGGCGTAGGAAATCCCCCCAAGTTTCTGAGGCAAGCCAACAGCGATGGCACGTGATGAGGCCCCAGGCAAGTAGACGCGGTAGACCACAGAAACATCACCCACCTCGACCACCGTGCTCACGCGTTTCTCGGAAATCAGAGGACTATAGAAACCGGGCTCGGCGGTTTTCGGTGGCGTGGCGGGGGCTGCCTCATCGTCACCCTCAGCCTTGGGCCTCAGCGTCAGAATCCAGCGTGCCAGATGCCGCGCATCTTCCCCAGTGAGGTGAGTTTGTGGAGGCATCTCATTCTGCCCCCACTTGCCCTTGGCTCCCATCTGCAAGGAGTGCAAAATCGTTTCCAAGCCTTTCGGGTCATTGGCATAGTGACTACCCACCGCCGCCATCGTCGGCCCCACATAGAGCTGGTTGGCGCCACCCAGCTTATCGAGCTGATGACAAGCGATGCAGCCCTGGCTGACGTATAGATCCCGCGCCTTCTTCCGTTCAGGGTAGGTTAGGGGTTTGCCAGCAGCTGGCGCCGCCCAGGTTTGATTCAGAGTTGCCAACAGGCCACCTGCAATAATCAATCCTTGGGCAAGTTGGTTCATTTTTGTAGGCTTAATGGATTCCACTTTTCGCGGTATTCCATCTTCACCTTCCCAGTTTGAGAATCAAGAAAAAGCGGAAGAAACAGATAGCGTGACTTGTTGATGTCTTTTTTATCAGGAGTCCACCACTGGTCGCAGAGGGCCATCACGGTGTCGGATTCTTTCAGGTAAATCAGGTCAGTGACCTGGGAACTCCAGGTTTTTTTCTCACTAATATCTGCCTGCCTTTTATATTTACCCAGCGGCGAATCAGCCGTCGCACACTTGGTATTTGAACCCGCCCAGCCATGCACGCCGGATGCAACGGCGATGTATTTGCCTTTGTATTTCTCCATGGCCGGAGCCTCACAGTCTTTGTCAAAGATCAACACTCCATCCCTGTTACTTGTCAGATAGTCATCACTCAAGCTGTCGATCCGGATCCCATAACGCCAGCCTCCGCCTTCTTCCGGCTTTGAGTGATCGCAGTAGATGACGTAAGCTTTACCATCGTCATCCTGAAATACATTCATGTCCGATGCGAATCCGTTGGATGTGCCCATCTCGCGTGGTCCGTGAGGAGTAAAGGGACCCTCCGGGTGATCGGCTGTCGCGACACAGAGGAACGATGCGGGCATCGCCACAAACCAGCGGTACCACATCACGTATTTCTTGGTCTTCTTGTTGTAAATCACATGCGAACGACCGGTAGCGCCCAGCTTGCCAAAACCTTTTTCCGGACGGGGCATGCACACGCCCTTGTAGGTCCAGTTCTTGAGATCGGTAGAGCTATAAACTTGCACACCGTTCCAGACAGGTCCCGCTGTCATGCGGAACAGGCCTTTAGGATTATTGGCGTAGCTGCTGCCGTACCAGTAAAACACCCCGTTGAAGCGTGACAGTTCACCCTCATGGGCGGTGATTAGATTTCCCTGGGTATCTTTCCAGTCGGTGCCGTTGACGATGGTTTTGTTGTTCGTTTGTGGCTCTGCGTAGGCAAACAGCGTTAGGCAGATCGCTGACAGGGTGAATGACCCGATTTTTTTTTGCATTGGCTTTGGTAGTTGGGCCAGGCGGCCAGAAGCCACCGCCGCGGATGCACTATTGATGGGTTTACAGCTCATACTGCGGGATTTTCATCCATTCGCCGTCTTTGAGCGCGGACTTGTGCGCAATCACTCCGGACATGGTGATGTTGAGTGCGTCGCAAACATCGACAATAGGTTTTTTATCGAGCAAGATCGACTCAATAAAATTATTGGTGAGTTGCCCGTGTGAGCCACCGTGGCCACCACCGCCGACTCCGGGGGGAAGCGGCGGGCGTTGGCCGCTGATTTTCGGGTTGTGTGGCTTCTCACCATAGACCCGGCCTTTTTCGCCGTGTGCGTTTTTCATGTCCCAACTCACTGCCATACGCGATATGCCACCTTCACTGGTTTTATACATCGCGACTTCGGTGCCGAAGGGGTTTTTGTGGCCGTTGTTTTCTGCCTGAAATTCCGGATAGCGCCCTGCAGTGCCAAGTCCTGAGACCTCAGTGAAGCGGCCACCGGTAATGGACACATAGTAGGCGGCCGAGTGAGTCGGATACCACATCGGTGGCAGACCGCGGCGCCAGCCGAATTTGTCGACCTTACCGGTCTTCGGGTTGTAGCCGGACAATCCATTCGGTCCAAAGTCGTGGTAATACTCGCCCTCCGAGTAGATCACCTTGCCAAGTGCGCCAGCCTGATACTGCATCCGCTTGGCGTAGAGATCCGCATGGAAGGTCGAGGTCTCATTCATCATGTATTTCATGCCACTTTTCTTGACGGCATTAAAAAGATCCTCTGCCTCTCCCTCTGCCTCGAAGCCGAAGACGGCGGGCACGGCCGAGCAGACATGCTTGCCGTGATTGAGTGCCATGATGGCGAGGCGCGCGTGGCTGGGTGCATCGGAGGCAATGTAGATGGCCTCGATCTCCTTGTCCTTGATCATCTCCTCACAGGACGGGTAGGTTTTCTTCGCCCCCACCCTCTGCGCCAGCTGGGCGCAGCGGTTTGGGTCTAGATCGGTGGCCGCGACCACCTCCACGTTCGGGTGATTCTGATAATAGAAAGCGGCACCAAACTGGCACAGACCAAACCCGGCGATGCCCACCTTGATTTTGCGCTCTGACACAGGCTGCCAGCCTTGGGCGGCATTAGTCGCTTGCTGGTCTTTTTCAAAGCCCGGGATAATGTTTCCCTGCGCATCACGTGGGGCATTGTCTGCCTTGGCAGTGCCGGCAAAGGCACCCAGACCAGCCATGCCCAGGAAAGAGCCCGCTCCGGTCAAACCCTGGATAAATCCCCGGCGTGAGAGTTGCGATGATGCGGATGGGTCGATGATATTGTGCTGTTCTTCGTTGCTCATGATTTTTATCTAATAGTGTGGGAATATAATAGGATGCTTGCTGGATATCAATGAACTGTTTTGCGGGAGTTGATGTATAAATCCGACTTTACCATGTGATTTTTCTAGAAGGGCAAATTTTCATTTACGCAACGCCTCCTCAAATTTATGTCTGTTCCACCCGCTTGAGAATATGCTAATAAACGTCCTATCAATACGATGAAGCCACTCCGATTCTTACCCCAATTTTGTCTATCCCTCTGTTTTTCACTGACCACTGCAACCATTGCCTCCGCATTAGAGAAACCCAACATCATCATCTTCTACGTTGATGACCTCGGTTGGCAGGATGTGCAGCTCAATGATCTCGATGATGAGTGTCCCTACGAGACGCCCAATCTGGATAAGCTCGCGGCCATGGGGATGAACTTCACCCAGGCGTATTCACCTGCACCGAGTTGCTCGCCATCCCGCGCGGGCATCATCACCGGCCAGCACCCAGCACAGCTCGGGATCACCCATGTCTATCTGGGAAAAGTGACCGAAGGCAGACCCAAGGAACAGTTCCTCTCGCCCTACCTTGATCGACACCTGAACTTCGATCACCTGACCTTGGCCGACGCCATGAAGGGCAACGGCTACAAAACCGGCCACGCTGGCAAATGGCATATTGGCCCCAGTGCTGACAACTATGGCTTTGAATTTGTCGATCATAGCCGCGGCGTGCACCGAGGCATGAAAGACCGCACCAAGGACTTCGCCACCGCTAAAGACAAGAAGTATCCCTTGAGCCAGGAAAAATATGCCCCTTTCAGCGACAAGAAGCCCAAAGGAATCTCCTACCCTTATGATCAGCTTACTGAGTCAGCATTACAGTTCATGGCTGAGAACAAGAGCGAGCCATTCTTCCTCAATATGTGGCACTGGATGGTGCACTGGCCCGTCATTACCCGTAATGGTGAGCTGCTCGAGTATTACTGTGATAAGATGGGCCAGCCCTTCCCTCCCAAAGACGGCGACATGACCTTACCGGGCCAGCAGAACCCCTACTTCGCCGCCATGGTCACCACCGTGGACTGGAGCCTAGGCCGCGTGATGGACTATCTGAAAAACACCGACGACCCCCGCAACCCCGGCAAAAAACTGAGCGAAACCACCTACATCTTCTTCAGCTCCGACAATGGAGGTGCGGAAAAGAAAGCTGCCGAGATCATCTCCGACAACTTGCCCCTCAAGTATGGCAAAACCCACACCGAGGAAGGTGGTATCCGCGTGCCGATGGTAGTCGCAGGCCCAGGAGTTACCAAAGGCAGCCAGTTCGACGGACTGGTCAACCAGCTCGACTACTTCCCCACCATTCTCCAAGTCACCACATCAAGCATCGCCCCGGAGCACAAAAAACTGCTCAGTGGCGCGGACATCTCCGGCGTTCTTACCGGGGCGAGTGAAACGATCCTCAACAGCAAAGGCAAGGAACGCACCCACCTCTTCTGGCACTACCCACACGGCGGAGGCAGCATGAAGTCCTCGATTCGTCAGGGAGACTTCAAACTCTACCAACACGCCCAAGCCGGCAGCTACGAGCTCTACCGCCTCTACCAAGACGGCGCCAGAAACGACCTGGAGGAAATGATCAATGTGATTGATGATCCGCAATACGCCGAGCTCGCCAAAGGCCTCAAGTCCCGACTCGACGCCGAGCTAAAGGCCCACAACGCGCAAGGCCCTTATCTCAATCCCACCTTCAAAAACAACACCCTGCAAGCCGCCAGCATCACCAGCTCCACCCTGTCTGACAAGCAGGCGAGCCTCACCCTTAACCCCAAAGGCCCGGGCATCGCCCAAGCCTACGTCATCTATCTACCAAGCCCTGATGCGCCAGAGAAGAAGCACAGAAATGAAACCGGCATTGACACCACAGCACCCCAGATCGGCGTCAAATACCCCGCACAAATCTCAGACAAAGGCTACCGCGTAACCGCCACCATCCCCGAGGGCGTCAGCCGCTATCGCTTCATCCTAGTCGATGAACACAAGTTCCTCATCTATGGGGAAGATCAAGCCGTAGGCTTGAATTTGGAATGAGGAATTTGGAATTTGGAAATAGCCGCTAGGCGGCAGTTCGAGTTACCAATTCAAGTTTAAGTTAAGAAGCTCACGCCAAGGCGATAAAAGAATGCAGCTCCGCCTGACAAGTTCTCATCCAAATGGAGAGATGAGGACAAAAAAACCCCGCCGTCGTGAGGGCGGGGTTTTGAAATTATTTCACTCTTCTTAGCTCCTGCGTCTACGCAGGGCTAAGGCAAGGCCTCCGAGGCCGAGCAATGCCGTTGAGCTGGGCTCGGGCACCGTGGCAAAAAGAAGGCTGGTTTTACCCGCGTTGGCTCCGTCTTCCCAAGCGATACCAGCATCGCTGTTAGTGAAGAAAAATATGCTCGGTGGAGTAAACGGGTCAACATCGGGATCATTAAGCACCCATGAAGCATCACTGCTGGCAACTGTATTATAATTGCTACCCGCGGTCGCGGTGGCAGAGTCAAAGATGCGAACACCGAGCCTCGCCGAGTAAGATCCAGATCCCCCATTGGTTCCGGGCAATACATCAGACGCGGTGTCATACTCGACAGTGAAGTCGAGATCCCCACTCGAAAAGCCTATTGTGGTTGCTTTGCTCGGGTTGAATG
>CBFHKM010000053.1:7526-13266 GCA_965656385.1 Oceaniferula sp. | reverse complement strand
TAGTCAAAAGTTTCGTTTATACTTTTGGTTGTAGTGAAAAAAGAAAAACGCTGATGATCCCCGTGGTTGGGGGCGATGGAAATTTGCACAAAGTGGTGCTCGCCTTTGATGGCGTCATCTGGCCAGAGAACGTCTAACCAGTAGGTCGTGGATTGATTTGATACCAGCTGCACGATTTCATAGCTGGGGTTTTCTGTTGAGTTAGTTGTTGTCAGCACTACTTGATTTTCGTCTCCGTCCGTAGATGGCTGGGTGAGGGTGTATGATAACGGAGGGGAAGAGAAAATAAATTCGATCTCAGCTTCAACGACACCTCTATCAGCGTTGGTGTTCGCCACTGGAGCTGGCAGGTTGTTGGGCTCATCCATGCGAATATAGCTCCTGCCGGCGAAGCCGAGGATGACTAATGTAATGAGTAGCAATAATGCCTGAAGAGGAGGAAGACCTCGCATGGTAATGGAAGTAGAACGTTGTTTGAGCCAGTAAAAGACTAAGGAGTAAGTGCTGCTACGATGATGGAGACATTTTCACGCATCATTTTTTCATAGTTTGGAGCACCATCAGCTACCAGCGTGCCACCGATCTTAATGCCGGTTTCTTTGGCGATGATCTGCAGTGATTTTGGATTTGCGCGTAGTTCAGGAAAAATAGCTTTCACACGGTATTTTCTGATCTCTTGAATAGCTTGAGCTTGATACGAAGCACTGGTTTTTTGATGAGCAGTCAGGCCTTTGATGGGTAGAGATTTGAAACCATATTCCTTACAGAAATATCCAAATGCAGCGTGTGCGGTGCTAAGAATACGATCTTTGCGTGGGATACGGCTCACCTCTCGCTTGATCCATGAGTTGAGTGAGTCCAGACGCTTTGAGTATGCTGCAGCATTGGCTTTGTAGGCCGCTGCGTTGGCTGGATCAGTAGTTGCAAATTCTTTTGCGATGACACGTGCAGCTTTCTGCATGTTGCTGACGCGATGCCACCAGTGAGGGTCAATTGCACCGTAAGCATGGTTTGGGCAGCAAACGTAAAGGCTGTCGCGGCCGCTTATTTTTTGAGATGGGATAGTTTTACCCACTTCGACTACCTTTGCATGATTACCTAATGTGCTTCTGAGTTTATCTAAGTAGATTTCTAGATTTTTCCCACTGGCCAGGTAGAGCTGAGCATCTTTAACTTTGATCAATGCTTTGGGAGTGGGCTCGAAGTCATGAGGATTCGCATGCGGATCAATTAATTGAAACACATGAGCGTGTTGACCAGCTACCTGTCTGGCAACATCAGTGATAAATGGGTGCAGGCTCGCGACTTTGAGCTCAGCGCGTGCAGGAGCTATAGACACCGCGGATAAAAACCCAAGAATGAGAAATAGTAGTTGATATTTCATATCGGGAAAGAGGTCTTAATGCAAAATACATACTATTGCAAGTTTTTTGCATTAAAATATCTAAATAACCTAGGATTGTGAATTGGCATTTTATAATGGGGCATTAAAAAATACCCCATGATCACTCGCTTCGCACCATCTCCAACGGGACACCTTCATCTGGGGCATGCCTATGCAGCGGTGTTTGCACATCAACTTGCGATAGAGAATGGCGGGAAGTTTTTACTTCGCTTTGAAGATATCGACATGACTCGAGTGAGGCCTCAATATTACATGGCGATGGAGCAAGATCTCGCTTGGCTGGGTACGCATTGGGATGGGGTGCCAATCAGACAATCAGATCGATTGCCAGCATATGCTGAGGCGCTTCAAAAACTTACGGCTCTAGATGTGCTCTATCCTTGTTTTTGCACGCGTCGTGAAATCCAGCAAGAACTGAAGTCGATGGCTCACGCTCCTCACGTCTCAGGAGCAGAAGAAATCTATCCTGGGACATGCAGAGGCTTAAGCCAAACAGAAAGAGCTGATCGCATTGGAGGTGGGGCAGCTCATTGTTGGCGACTTGATGCGCGAGCAGCATTTGAGCTTGCTGGGCCATTGGTGTTTGAGGATAAAATGAAAGGTGTTATTGATGTTGATCCGTTATTGTTGGGGGATGTTGTTTTGGCGCGTAAGGATATCGCTACCTCATATCACTTATCGGTGGTGACAGATGATGATTTTCAAGGGGTGACAGATGTCACACGGGGAGAGGACCTGTTACCGTCGACTCATGTGCATCGATTGTTGCAGCACCTGCTAAAGATGACGGTGCCAGTATACCACCACCACAGGCTGATTGTTGATAAGGCAGGTAAGCGGCTAGCCAAAAGAGATGCGGCGTTGAGTCTGGCAACGTTTCGCCAACAAGGCAAAAAAAGTGAGGATATCCTAGAGATGCTTGCGCTTTCTCTCGATAGCTAGTGAATTCGCAGCTGATTAGTGACTTTCGGTGTGAAGTTTCTTTGGCTTTTTTTGTTGTTACCTGCCAAAAATAAATAATATGCGGAGGCTGTTAAGTACTACAATTATAGTAGAACCTTCGTGCCCCAAGACACCGATAGTAAGTGGAATCCAACTACCGAGCGCAGCGAGACCAAGAAGAATTACAACGCCGAGCGAGATGCTTAGATTTTGGCGAATAATTTTGCGGCAGTATCTGCTGATGTGATAAGCCTCAAGTAGGCTTTCTAGGTTATCGTGGGTGAGAACTACATCAGCTTGTTCCAACACAGCATCACTGCCTCGTAAGCCCATACCGATTGACACGTCAGCGGCAGCGAGGCTGGGCGCATCATTGATTCCATCCCCAGCCATGGCAACCTTGTCGCCGCGATTACGCCAGTTTTGGATCAGTGCGACTTTATCTTCTGGATGAAGCCCGTGATGAAAATCACGAAGACCAACCTCGTCAGCAATGATCTTGGCAGACTCTGCTCTGTCACCTGTCAGCATCGATGTTTTGATGCCGTCTTGATTAAATTGGCTAATTAATGCCTTTGCTTCAGATCGCGGGGTATCTCTCAGTAGCAGCCTGCCTGAAAGATCCCTGTGGTGAACAATCACTTCAGTCAACCCAGCTTCCGGAAGTGGTAGTTGCTTGAGCCATTCATTGGAGGGATCTTGGTCTAAGATTAATTCTCGACGTCCAAGAGCAACGCAGTGACCATCGTGACTGGCTTTGAGTCCTTGACCTGGAATGGAGACAAAATCAGTAATGCTTATTTTACTACCATCCCTTTTATCGTGTTCCGCTAATATAGCTCTCGAGAGTGGGTGGGTTGAGTTGAGTGAAAGTGAGGCGGCTAGATTAAGTAAGGTTTGCTCACAGCCTTGGTTACTTGTGTCTATACCAATAAGTTGAAGTTCACCTTTTGTTATAGTGCCTGTTTTGTCCATCGCGAGGCGGGAAATATCCGCTAAATTTTCTACCGCAATACCCCCTCTGAACAGCACTCCGCGGCGAGCACCGCTGGCAATACCTGCAAGAATTGCACTCGGAATAGAAATGACGAGAGCGCATGGCGAGCAGACAACTAGTAATGTCATGGCACGATAGAACGCTGATTTGCTCTCGCCATCAGATAAGAATGCAGGCAGTTGCATACGGTAATGCCAAAATAAAAACATCACCAGAGATAGAGTTAGAATTCCAATGGTATAGGCTGTGCCGAATCGATCAGTGAAGCGTTGAGATGGAGCTTTTGATTTTTGAGCTTCATTGATGAGTGCAATGATGCGCGCATGTGCGCTTTCACCCGCGACCTTTTGAACACGAGCGTCTAGTTTGCCCCAGGTGTTGATTGTTCCTCCGTAGACATGATCACCACTACGTTTTTTAACTGGGTTGGCTTCGCCTGTTATAGATGATTCGTCGGCAGAACTTTCTCCCGCAATAACGACGCTGTCGGTTGGGAATAGTTCGCCAGGTAAAATCCGAATTTGATCGTCTAGACGTAAGGCCGAAACTGCTACTTTCTCAACAGTATCATTTGCCCCAATGAGCAGGGCTTGTTTGGGTGCATCATCGAAGAGGGCACGAATTTCTCGCTCTGTTCGTGCCATGGCCATTGCCTCTAACGCGCCACTTAGTGAAAATAAAAACAATAAGGCAGCGCCCTCCCACCATGCACCGATGAAGGCGGCGCCGACCGCGACACAAACCATTAGGAAATGAATATCTAGTCGTAATTTTCTGAGTTTATTTAGTGTGTCTAATGCGGCATCCCAACCACCAGTCATGTAAGCGATTAGATACAAGCCAAGGGTGATATTGGCCATATCTGGATAGCGCTGGGTGATGATGCCAGCTAATGTGGCAAGCCCGCAAAGAATAGCACTTCCGAGTAAAAGGGGCCATGAATTTTCGCTATGATCATTCGTCATGGTTCACATACACATGATAACTAACTTGGCCTCAATAAGAAATAGAAAAACCCGTGAGACTCGTTCTCAATAATGGATTTTTTGGCCCCATTTACTTAACCTTCTTGGATGTGATAAGCGTGATAATTTGGCTGTTGTCGTTGCATGCAGCATTAGCTGTGAAGTCGCCAATGACTCGTTCTATTGAAAACCCCGTTTGGTTGAGAAGGAGTTTGATTTCACGAAGCCAAAACCATGTGAGTTTTTGTGTGCTTTGGCTTTCTTCTAACACGTTATTTTTTTCACTGTCTAAGATTTCATAGCGATGCTCTCTCTCGAGTATCTGGGCGATGCGCTTGATGTGAAAACGCGTATGGCAACGTGCGGTCTTGTGATCATTCATCGTAATTTCTTGATCAAGAAACCACTCATCCTCTTGCAAATCGCCAGTAATTTCTGCCCACGGAATAAAAACGGTTATATAGAGACCGCCTCCTGGATGAAGGTGCTGCTGTATGTTGGTGAGCGCTGCTAAGATCAACTCAGGATCAATCAACTGGAGTGTAAAAGCGGGGACGGTGATTGCATTGTAAAGAGAGCCTGTGCTAAAGCTCTCTATGCTTGCCTGATGTAAAACAGGCTGAAATGCTTTGGTGTTTTCTTGGCACAGCTGGAGCATGTCTTTCGAGTTGTCCAATCCCTCTATTAAAAAACCATCTTGTAATAACGGAGCAAGTAACCGCCCCGAGCCACAACCTAATTCCAGAGCTGTGCCTGAATATTCTTTCAGGAATTCCTTAATGAGCTTGAGCTCAGCACTTGGACCTTCCGAGGCCCAGAATGAGTCATGTAGTTTAGCTTCAAGCTGGTCGTACATAGGTGATGGTTGTGCTGTGGAATCGATGGGTCTGAGGGCTAGGCGTCTTGCGCCTTAATCATTGCGTAGATGGTCGTTCCTGATGATGGGGTTCGCATTTTCTCATATGCGACCTCTAAGCCTCTGTCTTCGGTTACCCTGAATAATAGAATATACTCATCACCATACATCTCTTTAAAATCATCTAAGGTGAATTGCTCGGTGAGGGTTGTTTTTTTAATAACTGCGCCCTCAGCAACAAAACGCTCAAGCATTTTAAATTGTGGCCTTGAGGGGAAACAGATACGCCCACGCATATGAGAGGCTACTGCTGTCTGATGGTGGTCATCGTCATCAATCGGTGCTACCTGCCAAACATTTTCGCTGCCAAAGACATGAATAAAGTGATGGGCTGCTAGTGAATTAACTTCGTCGTTTGGGGTGGTTGTAATGAGTTGTCCTAAGCCTGTTAATTCAAGTTCGTCCTCGACGTATTCTGAGAGAATATTGGCACGTACTGCAGGAAGGCCCTCTAATTTAGCCCGAGCTATATTATTATAGTTGGTATCGAGTAAGAGAACGTCGTGACCATCATC
>CBFHKM010000053.1:0-7431 GCA_965656385.1 Oceaniferula sp. | reverse complement strand
CGTACGCAGGAAGGCCCTCTAATTTAGCCCGAGCTATATTATTATAGTTGGTATCGAGTAAGAGAACGTCGTGACCATCATCTTTGAGTGCCTTAGCAATGAGCCGAACCCATTGTCCTGCGCCGGCAAAAAGGACGCCGCGCGGATTTTCAGTCGCTAGGCCTAGCCGGCGGGCAATAGGTGCTGAGAGAATTCCATAAAACGCGACCGTGCCGACGATTACAATAAAGACGAGAGGGACCATTTGATGAGAGAGGTGCTCAATTTCTTTTCCCATACGACCCTCCTCGATAGCGTGAGCAAATTCTAACGAAAAGATGGCGGTGACAGCTGCTGCGACAATGCCTCGCGGCGCCATTAACGATAAGAAAACCTGTTCCTTAAAAGTGACTTGCCGAGAGAAAAGATTAGCGCCAAATACAGCAAGAGGGCGAACGATTACAATGAGCATTGTTAATAAGCATAAGCCAGGGATGAGGGCTTCCTTGAGTGCGTCAAGCGCGACGCGACCTGAAAGAACGATGAAAAGAACGGAAATGATTAAGACTCTTAAGTTTTCCTTAAACTCGAGGATGTGTTTAACGGATACTGATTTTTGATTTGCCAAGGCAATACCCAACACGGTGCAAGTAAGTAGTCCAGACTCAGCCTGAATGGCATTTGATACAGCAAATGCGGTGGCCGTAACAGCCAGCAGAAAAACAGAGTGGAGGTAGTCTGGTATGAGGTGGAATTTGAGCATCAGCTCGATGATTTTTGCCAATAGAAATGCTAGGACGACACCGACAAGTAATGTCAGGCCTAGGGCACGTAGGATCTCATCGCGCGCGGCATCAACATTACCAGCTATAGCAACTTGAAAAACGAGCACAGCTAAGATCGCCCCAATAGGGTCAATTACGATACCCTCCCATTTCACAACGTTGCCAATTTTTCGCGACGGTTTGATGTGCCTAAGCAGCGGAGCTATCACGGTAGGCCCTGTCACCACAAGTATAGCGCCGAGTAAGGAGGCGACTCGCCAATCAAAGCCCAGTATATGTTTCATTGCTGCATAGCTGAGCACAAAGCTAATGACAACACCGAGCGTGCATAGCCGGATCACCGGTGTGCCACTCTCTTTAAGGTCTGAAAATTTGAGGGTCAGCCCACCTTCAAAAAGAATGATAGCCACGCAAAGACCGACGGCCGAGAGAAGTACGCTATCACCGACCAAATAATCGTCGATAGTTGCACCCGCAAATTGTCCAAGGCCAAAGCCAAATGCTAACAGTACTAAAATAGAGGGAAGCTTACATTTCCAAGCAAGCCATTGCGCGGCGATGCCTAACGCCAGTACTAGAGTAAAGTATGTTAGAGGAGTCATGAAGCGATGAATGATTGAATAGATAAAAAGACTACATGACCATATCAATTACAGGCAATTTTACAGCGCTTGGAAGCTTGAAAAAAAATACATGGTGACTTGACGTGAGGGCTCGCAGCTAGGAGTATCTTTAAAACACTTCTCGTGTAGCTCATCGTTATCACCCTTACCGCTGCTACCTTCTACTGACCACCAACGCCACGACGCACTGTGTACTCCAACGAAGACTATCTCCTCGAGCTGCTGACAGAGGCGGGGTTGGTAACCAACCAAGAAATCGAGGACGTGAGAGCGAGCCTAGACGAGAGGGAGAGTGTCGTTGAATGTTTCATTAAGAATCAACATCTCACAGAGGAGCAGGTTGCTCGAGTGTCTGCCAAAAGTGCGAGTATGCATTTCATCGATCTGGAACATACACCTATCGCACCAGACATTTTTGAGCAAATTCCTGATGATATCGCCAAAAGATTTCGAGCAATTCCGGTCTTTGATGATGGGACAACGCTCACGGTAGCGATCGCAGACCCGCTAGATTTTGAAGTATTAGATGGTCTACCCCACATTATAAAACGTGAGATAAACCCCGTTTGTGCAACAGCCTCAGCGATCGACTTAACTATCAGGCAAAACTACGGAGGCGAAGTTGCTGAGGATGAAGTAGAGTCAGAATTCACTGTGGTGACCCAGGACGGGGCAGAAGATGCGTCAGAGGACGATGCGCCTATTATCAGGTTGGTCTCAACCATGTTGCTGGAGGCGTTTAAGTTGAGCGCGAGTGATATCCATATTGAGCCGATGGAGACTACTCTGCGTCTACGTTACCGTATTGATGGCAAACTCATTGAAGCAGACAATCATCCTAAAAAGCTTCACCCTGCTATTGTCGCTCGGATCAAGGTGATGAGCGGTACTATGAGTATTGCTGAGAAACGTCTACCACAGGATGGTCGCATTCAGATACGCGTTGCAGGCAAGGAGGTTGACCTGCGGGTGTCTTCTGTTCCGAGCAATCATGGCGAGAGTATCGTGATGCGTATTTTAGATAAAAGTGCGCTGATGCTTGGTTTGCCAGAGCTTGGTTTTTTCTCCGATGATCAGGATGAGATTAATGAGCTAATCAGCATGCCAGATGGCATTATTTTGGTAACCGGTCCAACAGGCTCGGGAAAAACGACCACCTTGTATGGCTGCCTCAATACCATTAATAAACCAGATCGTAAGATCATCACGGTGGAAGACCCCGTAGAGTATGAATTACCCGGCATCAATCAAGTCATGGTGAAAACAGACATTGGCATGACCTTTGCCGCGGCACTTCGTGCAATGATGCGTCAGGCTCCTAATGTGATCATGTTGGGAGAGATTCGAGACGAGGAAACGGCGAGTATTGCAATCCAAGCAGCATTGACTGGCCATCTCGTTTTTTCTACCCTGCACACTAATGATGCGCCTGGAGCTGTTGCGCGTCTGGTTGACATAGGGGTGAAGCGGTTTTTGATAGCGTCTGCTGTGAGGGCTATTATTGCGCAACGGCTGGTCAGAAAACTTTGCCCTAACTGTAAGTTGCCGGCCACCTTGACAGAGAGGGAAATGCAGACATTGAATCTCGACTTACGCCAGGTTGCAGAGAGTAATATTATGAGCCCTAAGGGGTGTGAAATGTGTCGTAATATGGGTTACCGAGGCCGTATGGGGATTTTCGAGTTATTCAAAATCGATGATGAAGTGAGACACCTCATCAATGAGGATTTGACCTCCCCGCAACTGAGACGAAGGGCTCGTGAATTGGGTATGCGCACACTTCGTGAAGACGGTATTCGTAAGGTTTTGGCGGGGATCACCGCGCCAGATGAAGTTCTTCGTGTAACGACATCCGATAATGATTAATTAAATGTAGCATTCTAGAGTTCGCATGAGGCTTCGGCAGAGTATGCGCACACGATCTATTCCGTAACACTAACCAGCTTCCATGGACCACTCACAACTTATCGACATCTTTATGAACCGAGGCTTGGTTGACCAATACCTTGCTGACGATATTCTCATGGAGGTCGAAAATAGCGGCAAGGATGTCCCAGAGATTCTGACAGACTATGAAGTGATTCAGAAAGAGGAGGATGTCTGGCCGATCATAGCGAACGAGTTGGGTGTGGGCATTGTTGAAGACCTCCTACATTTCAACGCGCCCCCAGAGTTATTGGCTATTATTCCTGGGGGCATGGCACGACTCCACGGGGCATTTCCGGTGAATATTGATGGACACGGACTGACCGTTTGTTTGGTGGATCCGCTTAACCCACAGGTGCTTGAGGATTTACGTTTTGCCCTGGGTAAGGAAATCATTCTTGCCATTGCGCCCAGTCATATTGTTGAAAAGAAAATCAACGAGGCTTATGGTGGAGAGGGGCAGGCCTTAGATGAAATTTTAAATCAACTCAACGCAAGTACAGATGATGGCGCTGACGTATCTGGACAAAATGCAGAAGCGGAGGCAAACTCAGCACCAATTATCCGTTATGTTGATCTGGTATTGTATCAGGCGATCAATGAGGGGGCCTCAGATATTCATTTCGAACCTTTCGATCAGGATTTCAAAATACGTTATCGAGTAGACGGAGCATTGTATGAGATGGCACCACCCCCACCACACCTCACTCTGCCGATTATCTCTCGCCTCAAGGTGATGTCTAATATGAATATCGCCGAGAAGCGTGTTCCGCAGGATGGGCGCATTGTGAAACACGTGGGCGAGAAGCAGGTCGACATGCGTGTTTCCTCGCTTCCCACCCAGCATGGCGAAAGCATTGTGCTTCGGGTGCTAGACCGTAGTAACATTAATTTAAGTTTAGACATGCTTGGGATGCCGCCGGCGATTTTTGATTATATCAACAAGACGGTGCGCAAGCCCAATGGGATCTTTGTGTGCACAGGTCCAACAGGTGCAGGCAAGACAACGACTCTCTACGCGGCTCTCAAGGAGATTAATACCATGGACTCGAAGCTACTGACTGCGGAGGATCCAGTTGAATATGATGTCGATGGAATTATTCAGGTTCCAGTGTATGAGTCGATTGGTTTGACCTTTTCAAGAATACTTCGGGCGTTTCTTAGACAAGACCCTGACCGCATTTTAGTGGGAGAAATTCGTGACGTCGATACCGCTCAAATTGCGATTCAAGCTTCACTAACTGGGCACCTTGTTCTTAGTACTTTACACACCAATGATGCTCCGGGCGCGGTGACTCGACTTATCGATATGGGAACGGAACCATTCTTGGTAGCGGCTTCGCTTGAGGGGATTCTAGCTCAGCGGCTACTTCGTACGATCTGTAAAGATTGCCGAGCTTCTTATGAGCCAAACGAAGCGTTACTGAATCAACTTGGAGTTTCCTCGCACGAATTAGGCGACAAAGAATTCTACACGGGGAGAGGCTGTGAAGTTTGCGACCAGTCTGGCTACAAGGGTCGCCGGGGTTTGTTTGAACTGTTGGACATGTCGGACCCTATTCGGGAGCTTGTCACCGATCGCGCCCCCACAGTTGTCATTAAACAAAAAGCGATTGAGTTGGGTATGAATACTCTGCGTGAAGACGGGTTACGCAATATATATGAGGGCAATACTACAATAGAAGAGGTGCTTAAATACACCTAGAAGAAGAGGACTGCGTTGTATTGTATTTTGTTGGGAGATGATTGAGCCCTACGTGTCCACAGGCAGCATTAAACTGTACGAATTTTAGTATTTCCAAATGCATTTGTATTATGCAGAATAATTGAAGTCTCTTATTGCAGCACAACAATTATGGCAAATTTTCTATATCTAGCTCTCGATGCTAAAGGTGAACAAACTACTGGAAGTGTTCAGGCAACCACTGAATCAGATGCGATTCAGCAGCTCAGATCTCAAGGGCTCTACCCGACCCAAGTTGTTCAAGAGGGAAAGGGAACTTTGGCAGAAGGAGGCAAAGGCAAAACGCGCGGCAAGAAGAAGGTCAGAGCAAAGGCTGGGGGCAAGGTAAAGGCTGAGGTTTTAATGATCTTTACCCGCCAGCTGGCGACCTTGATCGAAGCTGGTCTTCCTCTATTACGTGGCCTTAATACTCTTGAGAAGCAGGAGCCTGATCCCGTAATGAAAGCGACTATATCAGCGCTATCTGAGTCAGTCCAATCAGGTGCGACTTTCTCAGAAAGTCTTGCTCAGCATCCTCAGATTTTCAACAAGCTATTCGTCAACATGGTCAAGGCTGGTGAGCTCGGTGGTGTGATGGAAGTTGTTCTTGTTCGCCTTGCTGAATATGCTGAGAAAGCAGCAAAACTGAAGAGCAAGCTCACTACCGCGATGGTTTACCCTTCGATCGTGATGTTCATCGCGGTCGGCATCTTGATTTTCTTATTACTAGTAGTTGTGCCAAAATTTAAGGAAATGATGGCGGATGTTGGTGAGCTGCCGCTCATCTCCCGGATTGTTTTCGGTGCTTCGGAAAACATGTTGGCCAGTCCTTATGTGTTGCCTAACGCGGTTTGGCTGTTTGTGGTATTAGGAATTTTTGTGATGATTTTCAAAGCTTGGGGATCAACCAAGAAGGGCCGCTATGCGGTTGACACCATGAAGATGAAAATACCTATCTTGGGTGATTTAACCAGTAAGAGTGCTATCTCACGATTTACCAGAACCATGGGAACACTCGTCACTTCTGGTGTGCCTATTCTCCAAGCGTTAACAATTACCCGAGACACTGCTGGTAATGTGGTCATCGCCAAAGCCATCGAGACTGTGCACAATGGAGTCAAAGAGGGAGAGCCGATTGTGGCACCGATGCAAGCATGCGGCATTTTTCCCGGCATGGTTGTAAGTATGGTGGATGTTGGTGAAGAAACCGGTCAACTGCCTGAGATGCTGCTTAAAGTTGCTAATGTCTACGATGATGAGGTAGACAATGCTGTGTCAGCGCTGACAGCCGTGATCGAACCGATCATGATTGTCTTCCTTGCGGCTATCGTTGGCGCCATTGTGATGGCTATTTTCCTGCCTTTGATCAAGATGATGCAGGCCGTAGATGGATAATTAGTGTTGCTCTCACTACCCCCAAAGCGAGTATGCAAATTAACGGAAACGGTATTTGTATGCTGACTGCGATTGGGCTATGGTAATAAGTAATTCAAAATCAGCAAGTCATGACAAAAGAACATCAAAACCATCGAATCCAACAAAGCGTCATGAAACCAGCGTTCACACTGATGGAGATACTCGTAGTGATTGCTATCATCGCAGTGCTTGCCACTTTGACGATCGGAGGCATTGGCTTCTACGATGAAAAAATGAAGTTTTCTCGAACGGAGATACTGATTGCAAGCATTGAGAGCGCCCTTGAGGAATACAAGGCGGACAATGGGAGCTACCCAACAAGCGGCGGTTCCTCTCAAATTCTTTACGATGAGTTGTATGATGGAACTAATATATACCTTGCTACTCTCAACCCAGATTTTACGGGGAAGCAACGTAATGTCAGTGCAAGCGCGCCATACACAATAATTGATGCCTGGGGTGGGGAAATTCGTTACCGGCATGACGCTGCTAGCATGGCTAATCCGTCACAAGATTACGATATTATTTCCCTTGGTCCTAATGGTGTTGGTGATTTTGCTTCCAACTCCGACTCTGCAAAAGCTGACGATATTAAAAACTGGTAGCTAGCAGCTACATTACGAAACCAGCTATGCATTCAGGCATTAGCAAGTGCTTGCGCCTTTGACTTCAAGCGCTATCGTAAGCATTGATCTTTACATCCTGTGGTCATTCCCCTAGCTAGTGCCTCTACCCAACCTACTTTTATGTCAGAAGAACCTCTCCCATCGGACGCCCCTAAAGAGCAGCCAGGCGAAAAGCCTGCCGCTACATCAGATAAGCAAAAAACCAAGCCATCAGAGCAAAAGATGGACACGGCCTCTGACCAATCATCCGAAGCTAAGGTAGATTCAAAGCCTGCCGCTCAATCTGACGAGCGCCCAGCCATCAAGCGCAATGTGAGAGGCTCGAAAAGCGCTGCAAAGAAAGTAGTCAAGGA
>CBFHKM010000052.1:0-13337 GCA_965656385.1 Oceaniferula sp. | reverse complement strand
CGTACCATGAAGCGTATGTCGAAGTTGCAGCCATTGATGAAAGACTTGAGGGAAAAGTATAAAGACGACCCTAACAAGCTCAATCAGGCAACCATGAAACTCTACAAAGAGTATCACGTAAACCCCATGGGTGGTTGCTTACCAATGTTTCTACAAATACCGATCTTCTTTGGCTATTACCGTATGCTTCAGTATGCAGTTGAATTGCGCGGTCAGAGCTTTTTGTGGGTTGATGACCTATCGATGCCCGACACAATCTATGAGCTCCCTTTTGGCCTGCCTTTCTTAGGTGATAAGGTTCCAGTGAACTTACTTCCCATTCTCATGGCTGTAACCATGGTCTTACAAATGAGGATGACTCCAAAGACTGGCGACAAAATGCAGCAACGCATCTTCATGCTGATGCCCCTGATGTTCTTCTTCTTCTGTTACAACTTTGCATCTGCTCTCGCCCTCTATTGGACGACACAGAATATATTCTCTATCGGTCAAACATGGCTTACCAATAGAATGCCTGAGCCTGAGTTGCAAAAACGCAACAAACCTGGCAAGCCTGGTAAAAAAACGTTCATGGAACGTATGGCAGAGCGAGCTGAGCAAATGCAGAAGCAGCAAGCCAACCAAGGCAATAGCAGCAAAGGAGCAATGCGCGACGCTACTCCAGCTGATAAAAAACCTAGCAAAAGGCGCAACCCAAAAACCGGGGGTTAACATTCACTTATAAGTGCGGTCATTTCTCATCGCTATCTTAAAGTAAGCAGTATGGTTGCAGCTGTAACTTTAGTTTTCTATGCATTAAATACAGCCGACTAGTATTAATCACTCACCCTACACTTGGCCTGTAGCTTGTGTTGAGCCTTATATTGCGCAGAGGCCATGACTAGCTTACCGCCCATACCACAGGGCACCCGATGACTTACAGTAGCGTAGGTAGCCTTCTAATGGCTAAAAACAACACGCGCTATCAAGCTTCATTTTCTGAGCTCGTGAGGTCGGCAAACACCATTGTTCCCGCATCTGTCTCAAGTGTGCTAATTACAATAACATCCTGAGTCGTGTTGAGTTTGTTGCTGGCATTGTTGACCACAATCATGGATCCATCGGGCATGTAGCCAACTGCTTGGTTGTCGTCTTTACCTGTGCGCACCAATGGTAAACGTATACGTTCACCCACAGCGATTTTTGGTTTCAATGCGTGGTTAAGGTCGTTAATATTGAGGGCTTTGACCCCCTGTAAGCGAGCTGTCTTAGCTAATGATTCATCAGCTGTTAGTAATTTTGCCCCGAGCAGGCGACAGATAAACAGTAAACGAGCATCTGTGGATTCTACTTCGTCATCAGCCTCGGAATCTTGAATGCTGATTCTAAATTTTGAATTAGACTGTAAACGTTCTAATACCTGTAATCCTCTCTCTCCACGTGCTTGTTTACTTGAGCTCTTGGAATTCGCCATGATATGGAGATCCTCAAATACAAAACGTGGTATTATTAAATTACCGTCTATAAAACCAGTATTGAGAATTTTATAGAGTCTACTGTCTGTAATAATATTAATATCGAGTAAAAGAGGTGGACCTGGTGCGGACTCTTGATGAAATCGAATATAGGGAATAAGGAGTGAGAAATCGTCACGGCCACTTCGCAATGCTAAAACAGAGCCTAAAAATCCTAAACTTGCATACAAAGAAGCATTAATGACTAGAGTAACTGCATCAAGTTGGTCCACTTTACCCAACAAAGTAGCTTCAATTAGTTTGACTAAGCCTCGAGATAATAACCATGCACAAAAAACACCAATCAAAAGGCCCACCGTAGCATTGGAAAAACCACGCAAGGTAAATTTCTTGGTAAGGGACTCTACCAAGATAAAAAACATTGCCAATACAAGACCCCCAATAACTCCAATCCATATTTTGTCAGAACCTGCAATATGATTAGCCATCGCAGCACCTGCTAGCTCGCAAATCAACAAGTAGAGTAACCTAGCTATGTTAACTGATCGTATGCCCTTGAGCCGTTCCATGTAGATGAGACTGCATGATACTTTTAAACTCGGCAAGAATAAGTATTGATTACCCAGTGGGCAAAACTAATTGATAAACTTTCCTGTTGTTAAATATCAATGTTTGATTTCTTATCTTCCTTCAACCAAACAATCAGCTTGAGCAACATGAAATTACCAGAATTTACAACAAATGAAGAAGTAATGTTTTTTGATACTGATTGTGCAGGAGTAATGCATAACATCGCATACTTGCGTATGATTGAGACTTGTCGTACTCACCTCGGTGCTACCATGGGCATGGATTTTCAAACGATGGGAAATAAACAGTTGTTCCCGGCAGTCTTAAGAACCGAAATTGATTATCGGATTCCTGCCAAGCTTGGAGACAAAATACAAATTATTGGAAAACTCAGTGAAATTGAACGTGTCAGATTCTGGTGCGATTTCACTATTACTCGCCCTTCAGACAACAAGATACTTGTTACATGTCGCCAATCACTTGCCCTAGTGCAGATGAATGGCGATAAACCAGCTAAGCCGACTCGTTTACCCCAAGAATGGAAAGATAATTGGGCAACTTAAATTAATAATTACACCAACTTACATCAATGAGAGTAAACAATGGTTAATTCTCATCTGATGTTGTTTGTATGTCCGTCAGTGCTGCTATGAAGTCTCCTAGAATTTCTGCAGGTACCATTATAGTGTCCCGATTTCCAGATACATCCTCTGTGATTTTTACTACCTTACCACGCGCATTTTGTTTTAAATCTAGATAGAATGTCTTACGTTCAGCTAGTATCTTCTCCGTGTGTAACAAATCGTCGTTATTCATATGTATCCAATAAATTTAATTCTTTTGTATTTCTCCACACCTTGGACGAATCGTCAAGCTGCTAGTTTAACAAGTAATAAAAGATCATAGAGCAAATGTTATTCACTATGTATATGATGATTCTATTTTAAACCCTTATATATTCTTCTTCTTCTATATGTCAGTAACATTGAAAAAAGGGTGTTTCACATTATAAAGTCGGGCGTTCCACGGAAATAATAACATGAGCATACTCATGTAAACCACCTTAAGTAAGCACACATCACATCGCTACTACCACATATAATCACAAGCATTGACACCTTATTCACAAATCAAACCTTGTTGTTCACAGCTTGTAAAACCACCTCAACTCAGCACATTATCCAGCGATGGCAAAACCAGAAAAAGATGAATCCTGGATGCAGCTTGCCATAGAGCATGCTTATAAGGGATTAGCGACTTGTTCACCCAACCCACCCGTTGGCGCAGTAGTCGTCAAGCAAGACCAGATTTTGGGTGTTGGCTGGCATCAGCAAGCTGGTCAGCCACATGCAGAGCGAGTAGCAATAGCAGATGCTTTGATGCACCATACAGCCGCTGATCTTCAAGGTGCAACTATCTATGTCACATTAGAGCCATGTTCTACTCATGGTCGCACGCCACCATGCACACAAGGAATTATAGACGCTGGTATCACAAGAGTTGTCTACGGATCCATAGACCCTAACCCACTGCACGTAGGAGCTGCAGATAAAATCCTGCATGCAGCGAACATCCAAGTGAGCAAAGAAATCTGCAAACTTGATTGCGATCGCCTCATTAGAGCTTTCAGCAAAGTGCAACAAACATCAATGCCTTGGGTTATCCTCAAGTCAGCAATTAGCTTAGATGGGAGCACCACACGGCCCCCAGGCGAAGGACAATGGCTTAGTTCTCCAGAGTCTAGAGAAATCGTGCACCAACTACGCAATCAAGTAGATGCCATTATAACAGGTGGTAACACAGCACGAATAGACAACCCCTCTCTCACACCTAGATCTAAAAAGGTAATAAGTAAAATCCAACCTTGGCGCATGGTTATTACTCAGGGAAAAAAAGTAGATCTACCCACAGACTTAAAACTTTTCAATGACAGCCACGCTAATCGCACCTTAGTGCAAGAAAACGGAGACATCACCAGTGCTTTAAAAAACCTCGCTGATCGTGGTTGTAATAGTGTGCTAGTGGAAGCTGGAGGCGGCTTAATGGCAGCGTTTCTTGAGCAGCAACTAGCTGATGAACTTGTTATTTTTTATGCTCCCCTGGTCACCGGAGGTGCAGACATTGGATTTGGTAGTAGCACACCAAAAACCCAACTCATCGAGCAACAATATACCAAGATAGGTAATGACGTGATGCTCCGGGCTGTTGTAAAAAGGCACAAAAAAACCAGCGACTCTCACACTGTCAGTCCGTAGACAAACAATGTTGAGAATGCTGGTTTGCTTTAAAACAGTAAATTGTTGTTACTACTCGCGGGGACGCGCCTCATTCACTTTGAGGTTACGACCGTCGTGGTCGTTACCATCAAGTTCGCGAATAGCACGCTCACCATCGTCAGCACTTTCCATTTCTACAAAACCGAATCCCTTTGAGCGACCAGTGTCACGGTCAGAGATAACGTTGGCTTTGCTGACAGCTCCAAATTGACCGAAGAGGTCACGGAGATCAGATTCAGATACGGAGTAAGGTAGGTTACCTACATAGATGTTCATTTTAATATAAAGTTGCGCATTGTTTTTATTTTAACCGACCAACGGAGCGCACTCACCAATCGAGAAGTTTCTGACATTATTGTGCAGAAGCCTAAGCAACCACCGTTGAATAACGTCTAAGTTATTCAGCAGCGCTGATTAGGGACGGCACAATACAGAAAAACGTAAATTTGTCAACAACCCAACCACAGGTTCAAATGGGCGTGTAAAAATTGAAATTAAAAACAATTACAAAACTCATGCACTACGCGTGATATTCCTGAAGAGTCGTCACCTTGAATTCATTTTCTTGGAGTGAGCGAATCGCAAGAATTGATGCCTCGGCAGCGCTCAAGTTAGTGCAATGAGAAATAGTATTGGCCACAGCACCTGATCGAATGGTCACCTCATCTTCCCTGGCCTCGTGGCCACTTGGGGTATTGATGATAAATTGGATTTCACCATTTTTCATCATATCCATTACATTCGGCCGTTTTTTCTCAGCGAGTTTATAAAGCCTCTCGACCTCAATACCCTCAGCTTTGAATCGCTTGTAAGTGCCGCCTGTTGCAAAAATTACAAAACCAAGCTCAGCTAGCTCACGAGCTACCGGCACAGCGCGGTCTTTGTCGCGATCGTTGACTGAGAAAAACACATTGCCACCTGTTGGAAGTGGGTTGAAAGCGCTGATCTGTGCCTTGGCATAAGCCATGCCCATATCTTGATCGATGCCCATTACCTCACCAGTCGACTTCATTTCTGGTCCAAGAACGATATCGATTCCTGGGAATCGTGGCCATGGGAACACAGCTTCCTTTACGCAGCAGTGATTTGGTAAGACCTCCTCTGTGAAACCAAGTTCCTTCAGCGTCTTACCTACCATGATCTTAGCGGCAAGCTTTGCTAGTGGAACACCAATTGATTTGGAAACAAAAGGAACCGTGCGTGACGCACGAGGGTTAACCTCGATGACATAGAGTTCCTCGTCTTTCACTGCGAACTGGATATTCATCAACCCACGAACACCGAGCTCTGAAGCAAGGTTTTTCGCAGCTACAATAATCTGTTCCTTAATTGATTCAGATAGAGAAAATGCCGGGATCACACAAGCCGAGTCACCTGAGTGAATACCTGCCTGCTCAATATGCTGCATAATGGCACCCACCACAGAAGTTTCTCCATCAGAGATACAATCAACATCCACCTCAGTAGCTGCCTCCAAGAAGCGGTCCACCAATACTGGTCGATCTGGAGACACATCGACTGCTTCGTTCATGTATCGAGTGAGATCGTCATTGTTGTAGACAATCATCATAGCCCGACCACCCAGAACGAATGATGGTCTTACCAGCACTGGGTATCCGATCCTTTCTGCCACCACCACCGCTTCTTCGGCACTTACTGCCGTTCCTGCTTCAGCTTGCTTCAGACCGATCTTGTCGAGCAAGGCAGAGAAATACTTTCTATCCTCCGCAAGCTCAATTGACTTAGGAGAAGTGCCGACGATAGGCACCCCATGACGCTCAAGATCAGCGGCTAGGTTAAGGGGTGTCTGGCCCCCGAACTGCACGATCACCCCGTCTGGTTTTTCTTGATCACAAATATGTAATACGTCTTCCAGAGTCAGAGGCTCAAAGTAGAGCTTATCACTGGTATCGTAGTCGGTTGATACAGTCTCTGGATTAGAGTTCACCATCACCGTCTCGTAATCGAGTTCCTTCAGAGCAAATGCTGCGTGCACACAACAGTAATCAAACTCAATTCCCTGCCCGATCCTGTTAGGACCACCACCAAGAATCACAATTTTCTTCTGATCGGTTTCTTTGGCTTCATTTTCATCACCATATGTAGAATAGTAATAAGGAGTATGAGCTTCAAATTCAGCGGCGCAGGTATCGACTAAGCGATACGTTGGAATCACCCCAGCTTGCAACCTCTCGGCACGAACATCATCTTGAGACACACCCTTAGCGTGCGCGATTTGATGATCGGAGAAGCCAAGGCGTTTCGCCTTCCGTAAATCCATATTGGCTAGGTCACGTCCCTCATCGACAATGATCTTAAGATGCTCAAGGAACCACGGATCGATGGATGTTGCTTCAAATACCTCATCAACTGACCAGTCTTGTTCGAATGCGGTTTGGAGCCAGAAAATACGTTCAGCATTTGGCACGTGGAGCATGCGTTCAACTTCTTCGTATGTTGGGTTCTCCTTACCCTTGCCGTCAAAGCCGAAACCAAAGCGTCCAGTCTCAAGAGAGCGGAGTGCCTTTTGCATTGATTCCTTGAATGTTCTACCAATGGCCATTGCCTCACCTACAGCCTTCATCTGAGTTGTTAGAACAGAATCTGCGGTTGGGAATTTTTCAAAAGTAAAGCGTGGTAGCTTGGTCACTACATAATCAATCGTCGGCTCGAATGACGCAGGAGTTTCACGAGTGATATCATTGGGGAGCTCATCAAGAGTGTATCCTACAGCAAGCTTGGCTGCAATTTTAGCAATCGGATAACCTGTTGCTTTCGAAGCCAGGGCTGATGAGCGTGATACCCGTGGATTCATCTCAATAACAATACAGCGACCAGTTTGAGGATCTACTGAAAATTGAATATTGGATCCCCCCGTCTCGACACCAATTTCTCTAATGCAGGCGAACGAAGCGTCACGCATGATTTGGTATTCACGATCGGTGAGAGTCTGCGCAGGGGCTACCGTAATAGAGTCACCGGTATGTACCCCCATTGGGTCCAGGTTTTCGATAGAGCAAATCACAACACAGTTGTCT
This sequence comes from Oceaniferula sp., assembly GCA_965656385.1. Lineage (GTDB taxonomy): Bacteria > Verrucomicrobiota > Verrucomicrobiia > Verrucomicrobiales > Akkermansiaceae > Oceaniferula. Next base: position 5,999 of record CBFHKM010000052.1, on the reverse strand, counting down.
GCGCAGTCACGCATCACCTCCATCTCGTATTCTTTCCAGCCTAACAAACTCTCTTCAATAAGAACCTCATCAACGGGTGACAAATCAATACCACGATTGACGATAGTCTCAAATTCCTCCTTGTTGTAAGCAATACCACCACCTGCGCCACCAAGTGTGAACGCTGGGCGGATAATCATTGGGAAAGCTCCAATCTCACCACTGATCACCTTTGCTTCTTCCATCGTGTGGGCGACGCCACTTTGCGGTAGATCGAGCCCAATCTTAAGCATCGCTTCTTTGAATCGTAAGCGATCCTCGCCCTTATCGATAGCATCCGCATTGGCGCCAATCATCCTCACCTTATGTTCATCCAGCACGCCGGATTTAAAGAGGTCCATGGATGTGTTGAGCGCTGTTTGTCCTCCCAGAGTTGGTAGTAAAGCGTCAGGCCTCTCACGAATGATGATCTTCTCAACGACCTCGGGTGTTATGGGCTCAATGTAGGTCTTAGGGGCAAACTCCGGATCCGTCATAATCGTGGCCGGGTTTGAGTTTACCAGAATGACTTCATATCCCTCTTCGCGCAGAGCTTTACAAGCTTGCACTCCAGAGTAATCGAACTCACATCCTTGACCGATCACGATCGGGCCTGAGCCGATCACCAGAATTTTTTTGATACTTTCGTCTTTGGGCATCGGGTGTTGCTAAATTTGTAGGATTTATGCTGAGTTTGATGCACTTGTAAAGCTTTGCAGACAAGACAAGTGAACTTTTTGAGACATCAGCCATAAGTAGAGGCCATGATTGCCCACAGTGAGTGCATAAACCGGTGACTAGACAGGCAAACTCCCCATCGCTGGAAACAATACAACTTACTTAAGTAATCCGCCTATAACTACTACAACTCCTTGTATGTAAGCAACTTGCCTCTTATGCTAGCAGGCACGACGGCTTTCACGATCACATCATTGCCGTCATACTCGGTATCAAGCACCTTGGCATCCCTGTGCAGCAAGCCAGACAAGTCGCCGCGGCTTTGTGGAATTCGGTAAGTTTCAATCGACACACGATCCGCAAGCATCTCACTGCATTTAGCTAATAAATCCTGACAACCTTCACCAGTCACTGCACTTACTGAGATCGTATTGGGAAATGAGACCTCTAGACCAGCCAGCTTCACCGGGTCATTAAGTATATCGATCTTATTGAGTACTGTGATCACTGGTTTATCCCCTGCCCCCAACTCAGCGAGAACCTCCATCGTCGTCTTATAGAATTTTTCCACCTCTGGGGAAGATGCATCCAATACGTGAATAATAAAGTCTGCCAATACCGCTTCCTCCAGAGTTGCCTTGAATGCCTCCACCAGGCGGTGCGGTAAATTTCGGACAAAGCCAACCGTGTCCGTTAATAATAGCGGCTGACCATCCGGAAGCTCAATCGCTCTGGTAGTAGTATCTAGCGTCGCAAAGAGCATATCCTTTGCCATCACCTCCGATCCAGACAAGCAGTTTAGCAGCGTAGATTTGCCTGCATTAGTGTATCCAGCGATCGCAGCACATGGAGTCCCTTGCTTTTCTCGCTCCTTACGGCGTGTGCCGCGTTGTTTGCGGACCTCAGCAAGCTCACGTTTGCATTGATCGATACGAGTACGGGCCAAGCGTCGGTCCACCTCGATTTGCTGTTCCCCCATGCCACGGGCAGCGCCACCGCCACCTTTACCGCCACCAGCTCCGCCACCCTCACGGTCTAAGTGACCCCACATACGTGTCAGCCTTGGTAGAGAATATTGCATACGTGCGAGATCTACCTGCAGCCTTGCTTCACGCGTCTGGGCTCGTTGCGAGAAGATGTCTAAAATCACCTCCTCACGATCGATTACGCAGGCATCTGCAAGCTCCTCCCAGTTTCGTTGCTGTGATGGGAGGAACATATTATCAAAAACGATACAGTCACATTCATGCGCTTTTGCCAAATCCACCATCTCCTGTGCCTTGCCTGTTCCACATAGAAACTTCTTATGTAGCGAGCGGGTATGGACCAAGCATGACTCGACCACACCAATTCCCAGCGTATTAACCAACTCCCCGAGCTCCTCGAGAAGCGATATCGCCTCCTCCTCCTCCCGTTTATCCGAGTAGATTCGGATCAACAGCGCCCGTTCCACCATCTCTGGCTTATCCCTGACCTCAAACATATGAGCTAATCAATGCCCCAAGTAACAACTCGTTGCAAGCAACAACATAGTGGAACCAAGCTACCTGCTTACATTGCTATAGCCCAAGCATGAAAGTCCCTTATCCTGGGGAGCTAATCAGTCTTCTTATTTCTTATCGGCACAATCAAAGCTGGCAGCTCAGCCTTGCGGACGCAGCCCTCAGCCACACTACCTAGTAGTAGACTGTTTAAAAAACCATGCCCATGAGAGCCTAATACCAGCATATCCCCGCCCACTTGCTTTGCGTAATCAAGGAGAGCATGGAGTGGCTGACCTCGTATCACCTTTGTTTGAATACCCATTAACCCAGCTTGCTCAGCCATCTTGCTGAGTTTAATCGCTGCACGTGATGTTGATTCTACCTGTATTTCATGCATCGCGGGGAAATCATCGGGTGAGAAGCCGTAGGCTGCATAGGTCGGCTCAGCCTCTACCACATGGACCAAGTGAAGTTGGCCACCCATGGCTCGTGTGATGTTTACGGCAGTATCGAGAACCGGGTCACTCACATCGGAAAAATCAACAGCAGCAATAATCTCTTTCATCACCTATACCCCTATCACAATCATGCATCACAATCAAGATCTATAGATAAGACATAAGGAGCATATGACATAAGGAGCATACAGTCTATTGAGCGCATTAGAACCCATAGCACCAAATTAGTCCTAAATTGATATAGCAGTGTAATCTGGCTAATAAGTTCCACGTGGAACAATTTCATTCTAAGTTCTCACTCCACCCCTTCATTATTGTTCTGTAGACTCCGTATATTTACCCTCATGAGCTCAGGAATTAAGCCTCGTGTGAAGTCTCTAATAGAGACCCAAAGCAGCTACCCATGAATCAGTCGTTTGTGCCATCATGAGTATTTCGAGTTTGTATCTCTAGTATTTCTGGTTAATGAGTCCCCCGTGTTCACCTATCCAAAGACTTACGACGTACTCGTCATCGGTGCAGGCCATGCTGGTGTCGAGGCTGCCTTAGCTGCAGCCCGGCTGGGATGTTCTGTCGCCGTACTGACACAGAACTTGGATACTATCGGTGCGATGTCCTGTAATCCAGCCATTGGAGGTCTTGCCAAAGGGCATATGGTTCGCGAAATAGACGCACTTGGCGGCATCATGGGACTCAATACTGATGCAACGGGCATCCAGTTCCGCATGCTCAATGCTAGCAAAGGCCCCTCAGTCAGAGCACCTCGGGCACAGTGTGATAAGAAAGCCTACCAATTCCGGATCAAGCACATCCTCGAATCAACTGCTGGAATAGACATCCACCAAGCAAATGTCACCGAACTCATCACCGAAAATGATGCAATCACCGGCGTGACCACCTCTTTACAGATGGAGATCAAAGCTCACTCTGTGGTTCTCTCTGCAGGTACGTTCATGCGTGGCCTCATGCATGTCGGCATGAAAAACGAAAAAGGTGGTCGCATGGGTGATGCTACATCCACAGTTTCAGATTGTCTCCATCACCTCGGCTTTCAAGTAGAGCGCTTCAAAACGGGCACACCATGCCGAATCAATGGCCGGTCTATTGATTTCAGCAAGACTGAGGCACAGCATGGTGATACCCCCCCACCCTTCTTTTCCTATCTTGCAGACACACTGACCCGCGGTCCTGATGATGTTCATAGTCTCAATGGCCATCTCCAAGGTGATTCGTCCACAGATTGTGGGGAAAAGTTCCACGTGGAACAAGTTCCCTGCCATATCACATGGACGAGCACGAAGACCCACGACATTATCCGCAATAACCTCGATAAATCCCCCATGTATGCGGGCAAAATTGAAGGCCCCGGTCCACGTTACTGCCCTTCTATAGAGGACAAAGTCGTTAAATTTGCTGAGAAAGAGCGACACCAGGTCTTCCTCGAGCCCGAAGGGCGCCACACACGTGAGTATTATATCAATGGTGTCTCCACCTCTTTGCCCTACGAAGTGCAGCTCGACTTCATCCACTCCATCGCAGGATTAGAAAACGCACAAATTATTCGTCCAGGTTATGCGGTCGAATACGACTACTGCCCCCCTACCCAACTCTCCCCCACCCTAGAGACCAAGATGATTTCTGGTCTATACTTTGCTGGTCAAATCAACGGCACATCAGGCTACGAAGAGGCGGCAGCCCAGGGCCTAATGGCAGGTGCTAATGCAGCACTCAAGGTCATCGGCAAAGGCGAATTTATCCTTCAGCGTGACCAGGCATACATAGGTGTCATGATTGATGACCTCGTTACCAAAGGAACCACCGAGCCTTATCGTATGTTCACCTCACGCGCTGAATACCGGCTACTACTTCGCCAAGATAACGCCGATCTTAGACTCTCCCCTCTCGCCATTGCAAATGGTCTTGTTACTGGTGATCGTGCTGCACGCACCACTCAGAAAATCACTGACCTAGAGGCTGCTAAAGCGCACCTCCCCACCCTCTCTCACGAAGGCGTCAAGCTCGATCACTGGTTCCGCAGATCCGAAAACGACCATAGCTCCCTACCCGAAGACATCCTTTCACAGGCGCCAGCACATCTTTGGCCGCTCATTGAGACTGACTTCAAATACGCCGGTCACCTGACACGTCAGCATGCACAAATCGAGCGTCTCCAACGCATGGAGAACAAAAAGATTCCACAGAGCTTTGACTATAGCCAAGTGTCTGGACTCAAAGCTGAGGCGCGCCACCACCTCACCACCATACGTCCCACCACCATCGGCCAAGCCTCACGTATTTCAGGAATCACCCCCGCTGATCTTGCTATCGTTGCTATTGCCCTGAGGAAATAACCACCAAACTAGGTCACCTCAGTAGGCACCTGATTCAAAGTTTTGGTAAAAACAGGCATCGGGACCCAAAATGCCGTATCTGGTATGATTTGCTAAATTTACCACCATATATGGTTAAAATGCGCCCAAAATCATCTTTTTGATCATTGTGTGTAAAATATTCATTTTGAGTGGTTTAAGGTGTTTTTGAGGTAAACTTAAGCGGCCGAGAACAGCATGTAGGAGACTACACTGGGTAATCACACATGCTACACGCTACACAAGGCTCAAAAAAAGCACCCGAAGAGCCATTACACATTCTCTCAAAAAACAAAAAATAGCGCATGCTTACCCACTAGTGGTCATAGTCTCTTATTTTCGCCTATTCCTACGTATCTAAATCACTGTTGGGCAGAAAATTGCCAAAACAAGCAAGTGATGTGTTATTTTCATCATATTAAAATTATAAACACATGTTAAAAATAAATAGAGTATAGGGAAGGGGAGATGAAGCTTAACGGTTATTACTCCATATATCATCAAGCAGAGAATAGACCTTCGTATTAAATGCAAATGTTAGCAGTTCTTGCTTTTACTCTGCACATGAAAACCCTAACATATGAATTGGTTTTTACTATTGAATGGTAAATTGACCAAGAGCGGACGCGTTATCAGAATAAATTACTTAGACAGGAGCTTTCCAGAGAAAGCGACGTGCCTTCAGAATTTATGATGAAGGTGAGGGGAGCGATCGAGTCAACAAAGCCGACCCAAATCAATATATCATCCAAATGATTTAGACGCATTCATTCGTCCTGCCCCATACCTATAAAGTATCTAACGGACTTCTCACAGAGTCACCAGGGCGATCCAATACATGCGAAAAACCCCGAAGGCTTGTAGGGGTTTTGGACAGGAGCTTTCCAGAGAAAGCGACGTGCCTTCAGAATTTATGATGAAGGTGAGGGGAGAGTGGGGGCGACCCGAATCAATACATCATCCAAATGATTTAGACGCATTCATTCGACCTG
>CBFHKM010000051.1:0-13453 GCA_965656385.1 Oceaniferula sp. | reverse complement strand
ATCTTGGCGATCCACTCTCTTGCAGAAGGCGGTATTGCTGCAGGTATTGCAAAGATGAGCTTTGGCAACCATATCGGAGTAGATCTTGATACTTCACTCGACCTCTACCAAGAGCGCTACTTCAGCTTTATAGTAGAATCAACTCAACTTCTTGATCCATCACTAGAGGCCACTAAAATTGGCCACACCACAAATACAAGCGAGATCCAAATCGATAGTGAGACCATAGAAATTAGCAGCCTATTAGAAAGCTGGTCCAGCCCCTTAGAATCAACTTATCCAACTCAAGTTCAAGCAGCACACCAAGATGTAAAAAACTTCACCTACACGAGTCCAAGCCCAGCACAGAAGAATCCAACGAGTAATAGATCATCAAAACCCAAGGTTATCATCCCAACATTCCCGGGAACTAATTGTGAATATGACACTGCCAAAGCCTTCAATCATGCTGGAGCGGACGCCAACACTCTGATTTTTAGAAATCTTAGTCCTACCCATGTGGAAGAATCTCTCCGTGAACTGGCCGAACACATCAACCAATCTCAAATACTGATGCTCCCTGGTGGTTTTTCTGCTGGCGACGAACCTGACGGCTCCGGTAAGTTTATCGCTACCGTATTGCGCAACCCACGTATCAGCGATGCCGTGATGGATTTAATCAGTAATAGAGACGGTCTAATTCTGGGCATATGTAACGGCTTCCAAGCGCTCATAAAAACTGGTCTTGTCCCCTACGGTAAAATCCAAGAGCCCACTCAGAGTGGACTCGGATCTCCTACACTCACATTTAACGACATCGGCCGACACATCGCTCGATATGCAACAACGCGCATCGCTTCTACCAAATCTCCATGGCTATCCAATTGCCAGGTCGGCGATTTGCATAATATTGCTTTTTCTCATGGTGAGGGTAAATTCTACGCCAGCAACGAAGAGATCAATCAGCTTGCCAAAAATGGCCAGATTGCCACTCAATATACAGATTTAGATGGCAATTCATCGATGGATGTCGAATGGAATCCCAATGGTTCACTCTACGCCATTGAGGCAATTACTTCACCCTGCGGCAGAGTTCTAGGCAAAATGGGGCATACGGAACGCCGCGGCGAAAATGTGGCGAAAAATATTCCAGGCAACAAACACCAGCCACTATTCAAAGCAGGAGTTGATTACTTCAGCTAGCAGACTCTTGTCATACTCTTACACTCTGATGGCTCTGTGCCAAAGGTCCATCGCCCACCAGACATCAATACATCAATAACGGGGTTGCCTTGCGCGCGCACTGCAATCGTGTTAAAGTCAACGTAGCCATGCGGCATCGTAGCATCTTCCACCACATCAAATTCATCATTGTTCTATGCTTAGTTCTTGGTGCTGGTGCATTGGTGGGAGGAATTTATTACATCAACCAATTTGGCATTAATGACCAGTGGCGTGAACGCATAGCCGTCGAACTTGAAAACCTTGGAGTCATCGCAGACTTTGAGCAGTTGAAGTTTGAGATTACCAAAGGCCTAGTAGCAAAAGGCGTGCGCATATACGCAGACAAAGATCGTGAAGACGTCATAGCTAGGCTGGAACACCTCGTCATTGATGTGGATAAAACTAAATTGATGCGCGGCAAAATAAGGGTAAACAACATCGCCCTGAAAAATGCTGATATCACCCTCCCGATTGACACGAATGATCCGAGCGGGAAAATGATTATTATTAATGAGCTGCAGGGCGAAATGTATTTGCCCGATAAAAAAACCATGGAGGCTCGCGCCCTGGAAGGCTTTTTATCTGGTATACATATCTCCATGGACGCACGCATTTGGAGCGAAAACGATAACCAAAGCGACACCCTTCAGAAGCAAAAGCAACTGAGAACGAATAGACTCAAATTCATATCTCATATTCTCACTGAAATTGAGCAGTGGCAATGGCCTATCGATAATCCGCCAGAAATAAAAATTTATATAGCAGCTAATACCGACAAGATTGAAACAGCCCGCATCGACTTCATTATCGAAGCTGCCGAAATCGAAAAAAATGGCACATCTCTTTATGACATTGAGCTCAGCGGTGATTACAACAACAACATAATTACCTTCGATAACATAAGCTTTAGAGACAACACTGGCTATCTAAACAGTAAAGCCAGCTACCACCCAGCAACGAAAACTGTAAAATTTGAAGCCCATTCGACCTTGCACCTGCAAGCCCTCTGCCGCCAAATACTAAGTATTGGCCTTGCTAACCAACTAACCTTCTCCACCCCTCCTGATATATCTTGTACAGGAACCGTCTGGCTCCAACCAGACTCACAGACAAAAACCATGATCACGGGGCAGGTTTCAGTAAGTGACTTCTCATTTCTTGGCTCACGCTTTCAAGACCTAAAGAGTGATTTTTCTGCTGAAAACAAAGACCTCTTTCTGACCAAGCTACACGCCATACATAAGCAAGGTGAGCTGAAAGGTCGCATATTATTTAAAAACGAAACAATACAATACGAAGCTGAATCAAGCCTGCCGGCGTCAGCGTATGCACCGTTCCTCAATGGCTCAGGCATTGGTAAAGCGTTAGATAAAGTAACATTTAACGATGATTCCAGCCTTATGATCATGGCAAAAGGCACCATCAATCGCCGTATACTTACGCAGTGGGATGCTCAAGGTTACGCTAAAATAGATAAGTTTTCTTATAAGGGCACTGACATGAACAGCTTATCTGGTGATTATACACTGAGTGCACTGCGATCACACTTCAACAACGTCAAAGCTGATTTCGATTACAATAACTACGTGCTAAAAAAAACATACGGCGGCCCCTCATCCGCCGCAGTTTCAGCCTCTTCTATTCATCTCAATCGAGAAAAGAACATCATCGAACTTAATGATATTGTCGGCAAAGCATGGCCAGCACCTATCGTCAGACTTTTCGTGCCAAAAGTTGCCGATCACATTGAAAAATATCGCTTTCATCGCCCTCCAATCCTCTCAGCTAGTGGTGCATTTGGACTGAGAGGAAATAAAGACGTTACGAATTTCAATATCAATATTAACAGCACTGGCTCGACTCATTACAAATTCATCGGTGAGCCACTGACACTGAACACACTACAATCTAATGTGCAGGTTCTTGGCGATAGAGTGGATGTAAACAACTTGTCATTTGATACCTTTGAAGGAGCATGCAGCGGCAATATTCGTGTCTACACCTCAAGCCCCGAAAAGTCAGGATACACGGGAGACCTACAATTTCGCCGACTCCACCTCAAAGACATCGGTGAATTGTATGATTTCAACAACGCAGAACGCGGTCTCTTAACCGGCAGAATAGATTTCAATGGTAACGGTAAGTCAACCAATACATTCAATGCTCGAGGCTCCCTAGCGCTCGAGAAAGGCAACCTGTTTTCGGTTCCTATGCTAGGTCCCATCTCCAAACTAATCGGTGGCGTATTGAAAGATAAAAATCCAACCCAAGAAAAAGCCAAAGATGCGTCATGCACCTACATCATCAAAGACGGCATCATATTTTCCAATGACTTTCTCGCCACAACCCGTTCATTAAAATTCACAGGACAGGGAAGCATTGATTTGAACAAAAAAGAAATCGATTTACTCGTGCGCATGAACGCGCGAGGCCTTTTTGGTGTGTTGGCAATACCCTTGCGCCCCTTCATAGGTCTGTTCCAATTCAATGGCAAAGGCCCGATCTCTAAACCTGCATGGAAAACCAGTATATTTACAAACCCTAGCGAAGGAAACACACACCCCATCTTTCGTAAACCACCAAAAGCGGACGTAATCACTGAATAAACAGGGACTACTCCTAACGGCTTTTATCACGCACGGCCCCCCAAATAATACCGCCCCCACCTATCATGATAACAACTGGAAACCATAAGGTATAACCTGCGGCCTTTGTGTCGTGTTTTAATATAGCTTTTTCAGGGGATTCCGGATTTACCCACGCCTGGTGAGATGATCCGGCAGGATAATTGGCAAGGCTCTCAGTAACCGCGGCTCTTTCTCTTGACCACTTAGAACCCCGCGAAGACAAATCACCGGAAACAAAAACCTCACCTCTATAGCTATACTTATATCTAATAAATAATCTCGATTCAGGCGGAGAACCGCTGATGTGACGTTCTTCAATACTCGAACTTAACACAACAGCAACAGCTTGAGGCCATTCTCTTGTGTTTTTTGCGTTTAAATAGCTGCGCAGCATCAACCACTGAAAAAGCACAGCGATCAACACCAACATAAAGCCAATCATGCAGACAAAAAACTTGCCTGCTAATTTTCCTGTATTTGTTGAACTCATTGAATCATTTAGAACAATATCGACATAAATTCTGCATAAGAATCTATAATACCCAAGGTAGCTACTCCTGCAACTACGACAATTTTCAATTACGTCACCATCATCTCTTGACGAATGCTCGCGTATATGTTCCAACTACGCCCGTCGTCCACAACGACCCCACTAAGGACCGGTGGCTGAGTGGTCGAAAGCGCTCCCCTGCTAAGGGAGTATACTCCAAAAGGGTATCGAGGGTTCGAATCCCTCCCGGTCCGCCATCACCCCAGCTCTCATAATGAGGGTTGGGGTGATTGTTTTTAGGGAGGAATGAGAACAAAGTTCGAGCGCACAACGAAGTGCGTGTATCACGCACTCATAAAACCCAAGTTTCCCGGAGAGGAAACTTGCTAACCAACACAGCCTGAGTGCCACGAAAGCAATCCCTCCGGGTCCTCCATCATCTTAAGACCCAGCGATACCCATTTTCCATTTCGGAAATGGGTCTGTGAACAGCTTTTTCCACTTACCCTCATCAGACATGATTTCCTGCCAGCAATCACCGTTTTCAACTTTCCATACTCGGTCGATATGTGCGCGCTCTTTAGGCCGATGAGCACGTGCTACTGTTGCCCAGAAATATCCAGCACACTGGTAACGGCTAACCGGTTTTTCCTGAGCCAAGAAAGCTAGAATGCACAGTGACAGGAAGTTTGTTTGAAGCGCTCATCATTTACGAGTTACTAATGCTCGCTCATTGTTCGGGAAAATGGCAATCAGGGTGCAAATGTTTCTGAGTGATTCGAAGAATATCCTCGGGATCCAGTTCTGCACCAATGAAAATTCCTGAACATGGAACTTTGGCAACTGCCCGCATACTGATTGGCGATGGGGAAATCACTTGCCCTACACGCTCATAAAGATAGCGATGCTCAGCCCCCTCACCATGTGAGATCAGAGCTTTTGCACGAATAACAGACACAGGAAGCTCCTCCAGCCAATTTGCTACTCGGGAAGATTCAATAGGTTCAGGAAAAATAATACTGCAACCTGTAAATTCATGAGCCAATTTATGACGATTATGATGTGGCGTTTTTGATTTCGGACTGAGGTCAAATTTCGATGCCGCAAAGTCATCTCGAGTCGAAGCACTTTTGGCAACAGCATGACGTAAATTACCGCGAATAGCTTGATCTAGGGCATCGGCGAGCAGAGAAGCCGTGGTACGGCTAGCCCTTGAATTGATTGCTTTGATGCCGTCTTCTAAGTCAGCCTCTTCAGACTCTGTTAGTTCAGCCCCCCATGAAATATGATAATGACTCGCAGTCTCTAGCTGAAGACTTTCCAAATCGTTGAACCGCTTGCGCTTCCTGAAATGGCGAGCATCAATTACACAAACCTGCCAACGTGGGCGCAGGCAGAACTTTGACTCAAGTAGCGTAAAAGATTCCTGCAAAGGAACAGGGTCTGCTGTACCGTTAAGCTCGATCAATAAAACACTGTGTTTGCTTTCAGAGGCTTTAAGAATCATATTCACAAGGTCATGATGTCCTTCACAACAGACACAGGATCCTGTCAGGGCAGCCACGTTAGCTGCATGATCTTTCAATGTTTCCCTATCTATGTAGGCATTTTCCATATCATTGAGAATCACGTCAGCTAGATGCTCCCGGCTAGCCAAATGATCCAAAAGCTGACGTAGTAATGTGGTTTTTCCAGCACCAAGAAATCCTGTGAGCATTAGCATCGGACGCACCTCAACTAATGACGATAAGGTTGTTGGTTTATTGGGTGATAATTTATTCATCATATAATTGTGTTAATTTTTTGGGGCGAACAAGCTGCTCCGGTCTGTCACGAAAACACTTAAACCATTCTAAGCTTGTTGATGGCCTTAACCAGCTCTTGTTTTTGGGTACTTTCTTGTAGTCCCTGTAATTCAATAATCGGTAGCCCATGCCAAAGCGAGCCATCACTGCCGCCTCATAGGAAATCAGCCAATCAAGAAACGGTAGAGATGCTTGATAAAGATCATGCTTAGCTACTGCTTTAGCAATAAGCTCATTACGCCATGCCCCTGGAATAGGCGTGATTTGCTCAGATAGCCAGATCACACAGCGCTTTCTTGGCCGAATAAAAGTAAACCCTTTACCATTCCCATACCAACCAGCACAAGCGCCGTATAGCTCGATATGTCCATCCTGCCAAGCTAGGCGATAACAACTTGTTCCTTTCAGCCCTTTCGATGGGCTGCGCTCAAAACCTTCTTTAACAAGGAAATTGCCCACTGGGCTCAAAACATCCTGCCCCCAAAAATACATTTGTTGCTGAATACCATCAGCAAGATCTCGAAAATAATAGTTTGCGATGTCGTAGTCTAGCTTAGATACAATCTGCATTTAACGCAAGTATCTTGCATTAAAATCAGTGTCAATGGCTATTGCAATTAACTTGTATTAGGAGAAACTTAATAAATTTCGATACTGATATGAATATGCTTACAAGAAGCTCTCCACTTAAGAAACATCTCTAAAAAATGTAATATTACTTTGATGGTGAAATCAGTCGCGAAACCGGTGCAAAAGTCTTCCTATGTATGGGACACGGGCCATATTTCCTCAAAGCCTCCAAGTGTTGCTTTGTGCCGTAGCCTTTGTGCCTATCGAATCCATACTCAGGATACTTCTCCGCATAGCCTATCATGATACGATCCCGACTGACTTTGGCTATTACACTAGCCGCAGCAATCGACAAACTCTTTCCATCACCTTTGATGATACCTGCCGAAGGTATTGGAAAATCAGCTACAGGCCGACCGTCGATCAAACAATAATCAGCACGCTCCCTAAGATGTAGCGCTGCACGCGCCATTGCTGCGTGAGTTGATTTGAGTATGTTAATGGACTCAATTTCCTCAACATCACCCAATGACATAGCCCATATAATGTCTTTTCGATTGGTTACCTCCTCATAAATGATCTCACGACGTTTTGCGGTAAGCTTCTTTGAATCATCGAGCCACTCATGTTGAAAGTCATTCGGCAAAATTACTGCCGCAGCAGAGACAGGACCTGCAAGCGGGCCCCTTCCGGCCTCGTCAATACCTGCAACCCAACGAAAGCCTTCGCTTTGTTTTAACTTCTCATAAAAAAGACTGGGCATGCAAAAACATGCTCAGTCTTGATAAAAAGAGCCAGAAATTAATGCCTCAAATTACTACCAACCGATCGGACGTATGCTCCTTGGTGCACCCAGAGGTTGAGCCCCCATGCAAATAGTGATGTAAACATCACCTGTAGGAGCTTTTTCTACACCAACACCAGTAAGATCCCAGGATTGCAACATGTGCTTAACATGATCGGGACTGGCCTTCCATGCTCCCACAGCGTCCGCGGCTGGATCGCTTGATCCGCCATAGACGACATATGTCATCTCACTCAAATTTTCGATACCATACTTTAAATAAGCATACTGAGCTCTATTTTCAGACCCAAAATGATTTGCCATACTCAAAGTAGACCCCATGTAGAGACTGTGTTTTTGGGCTAATACGTTAAGGCCGTAATGCCCACGCATAGTTCTTTTTCCGTTGGTTACACGCTGGCCATTAACCAACGCATATACACGCTCAGCAATGGCTCGCTCATCATCACTAACTGATAAAGCGGCTGATGACGGTTGATTAGGAACCGTCAAATTGGATGCACATGATGCCAAGAAGAGGCTCAAAATAGATGCAGTTGTAAGGGTGAATAATTTATTCATAGTGGATAATTATTACCCCTTCATTATCAAGAAGTCTATAATATTCTTGTTATTGTAATTTTTAGTTTTAATTACTTCCTCGCTAGGTTTTTTTTGTAATTTTTTGTTTTTCGCCATTATTAAATTTCGATTTATAAAACATCTCGAGATTCTAATCGTTTCAACTGAGTTATACTTGGCAAATAACAAGTCTCCACTTAGCGTGCTGCATGGAAAAATTAAGTTCTTCTTTTGTTTTGATTCTCAGCTGCTTCGCCTGTGTGGCCCTATCCTTTCTAACCGCATCCTGTGGTTCCTCTGACAATCAAATACCACTCACTTCAGCGGCAGAAAACGGCACAAACAATGCGGCCGCCAGCCATTTATTAGCTGAGGCCAGAAGTCTCCAATCGCAAGGCAAAAACGACAAGGCGATTGGCACTTATCAAGACGTCAGCAAAAAATACCCTCGCACGGAGGCCGCTGCAGACGCTCGCTTTGCAGAGGGCAACCTTCTCTACAAAGAAGGCGACCTCCTCAAAGCATTCGAGGCTTACCAAGACTTGATAGCCAATTACCCACGCAGCCAACACTATTCTCCAGCACTCAAACGCCAACAGGCTGTTGCCTTAGATGCCGCCGAGGGGGTGATCAAAAATAATTTTTTAGGTCTAAAAACAAAAATAAATCCGGCAAGGTCAACCAAAATGCTTGCCAACGTGAGAGATAATGCCCCACAGGCTCCAAGTGCCTCAATAGCTCAATATCACATTGGTCGCGTCTGGCAAAATAATGGAAACGCCCACAAGGCGCTCTCTGCCTATTTGCGAATATCTGCTGATTACCCCAATAGCTCACAAGCACCTGAGGCGCTTTATCAGCGGGGACAAATTCTCATCATGAAAGCAGACAAGGGAAATCAAAATAGCGCACATCTTAATCAAGCAAAAAGTATTTTTCAAGATCTCATTGAGAGATACCCGAACAACAAAAGGGCTTCCGATGCTCGCAAAAGCATCTCAAAACTAGCCGGTCAAGATATTCAACGAAGTTACGATACTGCAGAATTTTATCGCAAAAAGGGCAACTACGATTCTGCGATCTTTTACTACAAAGAGGTTACACGAAAGAGCAAATCGGGTAATCTCTATAACTTGGCTACAGCTCGCCTCAGTGAGCTCAGTCAATGATTTATAGCTTACTAATTACCCAATAAACACCTTAACAGAATTTTTTGACCCGTCTGCCATGCCAAAGATAATAATCATCCTGTGCCTATTTATAGTTTCTTGTACTGGCTATCAACTTGGTGGTTCCAAACCAAGTAATCTAAGTCATGTAAAGCGCCTCTATGTTCCTATGTTCGAAAATGACACTCTGTTTGCAAGAGCTGAAACTCATGCCACCAATAGTGTTGTGGATGCTTTAACTCGTGACGGCACTTACCAGATTGTATCTTCAGAGTCTGCTGATGCCATTCTTAAAGGTCGCATTACTGATCTCGATTATGGTCAAGTAAGCTCAATACGAACAGACAGCTTACGCTCAGAGGAACTCAGCCTCACCATTCACATCGATTGGGCTCTTGTGGATGCCTCCAATCCGTCTCGTTTTTTAATGAAAGGCAGATCAACTGGTCGTACCACTTTTTTTGCGCGCGGCAACTTAAACATCGCACGCACGAATGCTCTGCCAGACGCACTTCAACGTGCATGTGAATCCCTGAGTTCTCGCCTAGCAGATGGTTTTTAATAATTGCTAACTCCATTAGCCGACTTCAGTCTGATTCTGTGATTTTATTTGTCCCAACTCCCATTGGTAACCGTGCCGATATCACCTTACGTGCCATAGATATATTAAAAAAATCTGACCTTATCGCATGTGAAGACACCAGGCACTCTCGCCCATTACTACTCCACCATGATATTGATCGCCCTCTGATTTCTCTTCATGACCACAATGAAGCTCAAAGAATCGGCGAGTTAATTGCTAAAGCTAAGCAAGGCTCACAAATAGCCGCAATATCAGATGCTGGCATGCCCCTTATCTCAGACCCGGGATACAGGCTGCTACAGGCCTGTATTGAGGAAGATATACCCTATACTGTTCTGCCGGGCCCTTCTGCGGTAATTACGGCACTTGCAGGCTCAGGCTTTCCATGCCACTCATTTCGTTTCGACGGCTTTCTACCAGTCAAGAAAGGTAAACGTAGAAAAAGCCTTGAGGCTGCTGTCAATTCGCAGACAACGGCAGTTTTTTTTGAATCCCCACATCGTATTATCTCCACCATAGAGATCCTTGCCGAAATCAGCCCTCACGTAAGAGTCTGTGTTGCACGTGAACTAAGTAAAAAGTTTGAAACGTATCATCGCGATACCGCTGCCAATTTATTGGCTCAATTTAAGGCAAAAAATCCAAAAGGTGAAATAGTGCTTCTCATAGACGCCACATCAGCAAGCTAACTGTATATTCGTCAATAGTTTACACTCAATGACTCTGACTAACTAGCCTCTCTTGATTGTAGGGTTTATGTATCATTATCAAGATATGTTGATATTCTTTTTTAAAAAAATAAGCTCTTTATCCCCCACAAACAAAGCGTTAGCACGTGTACAGATACAATTGTTTTGTTTCTAGCATGAAGAAGTGGGTTAATAGTAATGCTTTCCCAAAGGCCGGTTTCCCCAAACTGTAATTATTAACTCCCCCCCCAAACTATGCAAAACACTTCTGACAACACGACAAATGTATCTTGGTCCAAACAACCAAAAAAAAATCGCTGGTTTTTCTACATGAACATCGTCATCGCTATCGTCGTTCTTAGCGCTGTTGTTCTCCTCAAAGATAGTAGTTCCCTCTATCAACCCCGCTCTGCATATGATGTTGCCTATGTTGAAGTTTCCAGCCAAGAAACCGATCCTAAGATGCTTCACAACGGCATCATGTATACAGAGGCAGCACGAGCACATGCATATAGATCAATTATAAGGCAGAGCAATGGCACATTCATCATCGGAATGATGGTTGCATTAGCCTTCTTGGCAAATTCAATCTATATCTTCAAATTAGCTGGCCGCCAGAAAGTAGCCGTACAAGCATGAGATTTTGCTCTATACTAAAACTCTTTACTTAGACACTAGCAAACTCACAACACGTCGCTAGCCCTCAACCGGCTGCGGCGTTTTTTGTTGCCCTTTATCTTGTTAGCGTTGCAATAAAATATCTTCACCTACTACAACCAAGTCAATACTGCCATTGAGCGTTTGATCGAGGAACGGGGTATTCTCACCCTTTGAACGCATGAAATCTGAACTGAACGTTGTCTCTCCCTCTGGATCGAAAAGAATAAAATCAGCTTTCCCTCCTACAGCAATGGCAACTGGCTCCAGCCCCATCATACGCCGTGGTTGAGCCGAATATCGATTCACCAGCAAGCTCCAGCTAAATTCACCCTTGTCAATGTAATGGTGAAAAAGTGAAACCACTGCTGTTTCAAGACCTGTGATTCCGTTTGGGGCATTGATGAAATCCTGTTGCTTCTCAAATGGTGTATGTGGCGCATGATCAGTGGCTATGATATCAAACACTCCATCCTTCAGTCCTTCCAATAAGGCTGCATTATCTTCCTCCGTTCGGAGCGGCGGATTCATTTTGTAATGAGTATCGTAATTACCGATGTGTTCCTCATTGAAAAGTAAATGATGGGGAGAAACCTCAGCTGTCACTTTGGCTCCCATTTGTTTCCACCAGCGAATCGTTTCCATGCCAATCTTACTGGACACATGCTGAATGTGAAGCCGCGCCCCAGTGGCATGAGCAAGTCGAATATCACGATCCATACAAATCTCTTCACTGCAGGCTGGTGTACCTTGAATTCCAAGCTTGTAACTTACCTTGCCTTCATTGAGGGCCCTTGGCCCCGAAAGCTCGAGTACTTCGCAGTGACTGGCAAAAAAACAATCAAACTCACCAGCATATTCCATCGCTCGTTTGAGCAGCATCATATCTGGCACAGCATCTCCATCATCCGTGAGCATCTTAACACCTAGCTGAAGCATTCCGTCAATACCTGCCAGCTCCTTACCTTCCCGCCCCTTCGTGATACACCCAGAGGTGTATACTGGGATGCGTGAATCACGTTGGGCTATTTCATAGATCGTACGCACCATAGCCGCAGAATCGATAGCAGGCGAAGTGTTAGGCATCAGGACAACACCCGTGACACCACCATTGATTGCAGCCTCTGTTCCCGTTTTAATGGTCTCTTTGGCCTCCTGACCTGGCTCGCGCATGTGAATATGAGTGTCAAACATCGCAGGTGACAATATTTTCCCACTGCCATCGATCACTTGAAGACCGGCCTTCGCATCAATGTCATTCTCTATGGATGTGATCACGCCTTTTTCAACGAGGACATCCGCTTGCAATAAGTCATCATTGTCTTCTGATGCAATCCTCGCGTTTTTAATAAGTAATGATGCCATGATAATTCGTTCTTCTATTGCCCTGCAGGAAGTTCATTATGACTTGTATTAGGCTTGAGCCAGTAGAGCACTGCCATGCGGGCTGCTATACCATTTTCAACCTGTTGGTCGATGAGGCAGCGCTGATAATCCATCACATCGTCACAAAGCTCTACTCCACGATTCACCGGCCCAGGGTGCATGATATAGGTGCCCTGGTCGGCGATCCGCTTAAACCTCTCTTGAGTCACCCCATAAAGCTTTGTATACTCTCTAAGGCTGGGGAAAAATGGTGCACTCTGCCTTTCCATTTGGATGCGTAGCAAATAAATCGCATCTGGAGACCATTTCATCGCCTCATCATAATCAGTAAATTTTCTAATCTCGCTGGGGCCATGTTTAGGAACGAGAGATCCGGGTCCCAGCCAAGCCACCTCAACTCCCAGCTTTCTCATCAATGTGGATGTAGAGCGTGCTACCCGACTATGCAGAATGTCTCCCACCAGAAGAAGCTTCTTCCCTGCTGGTTTGGGAAACACCTCTTTGAAGGTAAAGCCATCTAAAAGAGCCTGAGTTGGGTGAGCGTGAGCGCCATCACCAGCATTGATCACACTGGCTTTGGTAGCACGGGCTATGGCCAGCGGAATGCCTGCCATCTGATTGCGAACGATAATGTAATCAGTGCGCATAGCTTGCAAAGTCGCGATTGTATCACGCACAGACTCCCCTTTCACCACCGATGATTGAGGCACATCGAAAGTAGTAACATCAGCCGAGAGCCTTTTTGCTGCTACTTCAAATGAAGATAAGGTCCGCGTGCTTGGCTCGTAGAACAAGGTGAGAACCGACTTACCTTTTAAGGCTGGCACTTTTTTAACCGACCTCGTGAAGAGCTCTTTGAAAGGAGCTGCTTGATCGAGCAAATGCTCAATCTCCTCTCGACGGAGAGA
>CBFHKM010000050.1:0-13487 GCA_965656385.1 Oceaniferula sp. | reverse complement strand
GGCCGCTTTGTAGTTTCGCTTGCCCTGTGAGCTCTTGGCCGCTTTGTAGTTTCGCTTGCCCTATTAAACCATTACGGTCCGTCGGAACATCGTTTGCCGCTGAGGTGAGCGGGCGACCGTCAGGGAGTGCAAGCGATTTGGATGAAGCTTGTTGGAAGTTCTGTAGTGCGGCGCAGAGTGAGGCACTTTCATTGGGGTTGAGGTTATAGAGGATGATTTTGGGTAATTGGTCGCTTTGGTCGAGGTCGTCGAGGAAGTAGATGAGTCTTTCGGCTTGGGGCTTGGAGCCGATGGTGTCAAAGCCGGCATCGGGGCCAGTCTGGCCTGAGAGACGGGTGTTGACCTGGCGCTGTGGCCCGAGGTGGAGCTGCATGATCCAGCCTTTTTCATGGTTCCATTTAGCGATGGCTTTGAGAGCCTCATACTGTGGTGTTCCTGGTCTAGGAATTTGGGCGAGCCCGTGATCTGACATCTGACAGCCCATGCCGTGAAAGTAGTCATGGCGCTCCTTAAGCGAGGTAAGGTCAATGCTGTCCTCCAGGACATGCTCGTCTGGGCGGAAGGTCGGCAGCACTTTGGTGGGGTGGTTTTTTGCCGCTATGGCCTTGTGACTGGCTAGGTCATCATAGGGGTCATCAGTGGTGGCGATGAGCTTGACCTTGAATTGCTGGAGCAGGTTGTTAACTCGCAGGCCTGAATCAAGGTCTCTGTTTGTTTGTGTCCAGATTTGGTCGGCAGTTTCTGCGTTGAGCGGGATCGTGATGTTAAAGACTTTCTCTAGCTCCATGTGAGCCCATTGGTGCACTGGGTTGCCAATAGCGAGTGGTAGAATACTGGCGAAGGCGTGAAATTTTTCCTTAGGGCTGGCGTCGCCTGTGATGAGGTTTTCTGCAACACCGCAGCAACGCATGAGCCGCCATTTGTAGTGATCATGCTTGAGCCATAGTTCCCAAATATTTTCAAACGAGTGGTCGTTGAGAATCTCATCTGCGGGCAGGTGGGTATGGTAATCCACGATGGGAAGGCCTTCTATCGATACATAGAGAGTCTCGGCAAGCTTGCTAGTGAGAAGATGTGACATCAAGAGGTAGAGGATGGCGATTGGTTTATTGAGAGAGCAAGGACACGGTATTGAGAGGCTGCATGCCAAGCTGAGATGCTAAGTTATTGAGCTCGGAGAGCTCGGCATCTGAGAAGATCAGTCCGCCTGCTTGTTTTGAACGGTTAGCAGCTTGAGCTTCAAGCTGTCCTGGAAGGATGGCATTTTCATTACCCGGTCCAAGGATGTTCTCAATCACCGCCTTTAGGTTCTTGGTCTGGTTTCTGCCCATTGCAAAATGGCCAGCAGAGATAGCTTCGGGGTGAATGATTTGGAAGAAGAAGGAGGTGCTGTTTTTCTCGCTTTGGTCTGGTAGAGCTCGGCCACGATGACTTGGTAGTGAGCCTCCGATGAAGGCACCAATGAGCTCGTTGATGAGGGATAGTCCGTAGCCCTTATGGGCGCCAAAAGGTAGCAGTGCTGCCACTTCGTTTGGGTCTTGGGTCGGGTTGCCCTCGTGGTCTACTGCTGCCATGGGAGGGAGTTGATTGCCCTCTCGCTTGAGCTGCTGAACTCGACCCATGGCGCAGGTGGAGGTTGCCCAGTCCACGCAAATGGGAAAGCCGATGGCATCTTGGGTGGGGAGCCCCCAGCTGTGGGGATTGGTTCCCAGCGTGGGGGATTTGCCGCCAAAGGGAACCACCTCGGCGAGCGATGAGGTGCAGTTGGTATAGGCGATGTAGCCACGCTTGGCAGCATCGATGACGTAGCCGCCACCCCAGAGATAGTGGAAGCAGTTATCGACGCTGACAATGCCGACTCCGTGTTGGTCAGCGAGTTCGATGGCGCGGTTGAAGGCTTGAATAGCGACCGACTGGCCTAGCTTCTTGTGGGCGTTCCATGTTTCGGCAGCAGAAAAGCGGTTCTGGATCACTTCGATCTCGGCACCCGGTGTGCAGCCCCCTGTTTTAGAGCCAAACAGGTCATCGAGGTGGAGGGCTTTGAGTGCATTATGGGTATTGTTGCCGTGCCAGGTGGCCGCGGCGCACATTTCGGCAGCGTCACGCGCTTCCTCAGCAAGATAGCCGCGAGCTTGGTAGGCTGCTTGAACCAAGGCATTGTGGTCTTCAATGGATATTGTGTTCACGTGGCGAGGATGGTTTCGGTGATTTGCTCGGGTGAATCTTCAATGGAAATCGTAAGAGCGTCTAAGCCCGGCTGCTCAAGGGTGTCTAGCTGACTGTCGAGTAGAGTTGTAGGCATGAAATGGTCTTCTTGGTTGGCACGCGCGATGGCACGCTCTTGGAGGAGTTGCTTGGTGCCTTCTAGGTAGACAAAGCGTGGGGTGATGTGTCCGCTGGCTAGAATATCTCTGTAGTTTTGCTTGAGTGCAGAGCAGGCAATGATGATAGGCTCATCGTGATTGTTGAGTAAGTTGCACAGTGTCTCTAACCAACCACGGCGGTCTTCGTCATTGAGCGGCATGCCACTTGTCATTTTGCGCACGTTTTGCTCGGGGTGAAAATCGTCGCCATCAAAAAACTCTGCACCCGTGCGGGCAGAGAGCAATTTCCCGATGGTGGACTTGCCACAGCCGCTCACGCCCATTAAAACGATGGATTGGTTCATGGATTGGTGCGGTTGACGATGTTGGGACATGCTTCGGGGCCTTCGGTCAGTATTTGGATGACGTTGCGCGCAGCATATTCTGCCATGCCGGCGTTGGACTCTTCGGTGTTGGAGCCGATGTGTGGGGTAAGGAGAATATTCGGAAGGGTGCGCAAGTCCTTGGCGAGATCCTGTGGCTGGTAGGGCTCGGCCTCGAACACATCGAGGGCTGCACCAGCGAGGTGGCCGCTTTTCAGGACATCGTAGAGATCGTTCTCACAAACCAGAGCGCCTCGCGCGGAATTAATAAATCGGGCACCTCGTTTCATTTTCTCAAAGAAAGCAGCGTTGGCAATATGCTGGGTGGATGCCAGAACGGGCAGCAGGGTGAGTACAAAATCAGCCTCCGAAAGTGCCTCGTCGAGTGATGTGGTATAGTGGTTGATGCCGTCTTTGACAGAGAATTCAGGGTTCTGCATGATGTCATAGCCGGTGACTTGCATGCCCATACCGTGGTGAAGTTTAGCGCTGAGGGCTCGACCAATCCTGCCGCATCCAAGGATGGCGATATTGCGTCCTCTAATTTCAATGCCGGTGGCAGGTTTCCATGCGCTAGCAGCCGTGGATGCATGGGCATGATGAATCTGGCGGGCGAGCGAGCCAATCATCCATACTGCGTGCTCGGCGACGGCATTATCTAAAACTCCAGGGGTGTTTGCGACCCACAAGCCATGGGATGTTGCTTGGCGTTTGTCGATGCTGTCGTGGCCTACGCCAAATCTTGCGATCACCCCACCTTGTGGCAGCGATTGGTAAAGTTCTTTGGTGTAGGGGTGAATGTCTGCGATAAAGCCGCGTATCTGTTGCTCGCGTATTGCGAGCGCAAGAGTGGTTTCATCCTCAGCTACTGGGATAAAGTGAAAGTCTGACTCCGCTGATAGCCGCTCAAAGGTCGCTCTAGCTTTGCCGTATGAAATTTCTGAAACAAAAACTGTCTCCATAGAAATAATATGCTGAGCATACAGCGAAAAAACAATGCCTTGATGCGGATAGTTGATTTATGATTTGCGACAATTGTTGAAAATGTTCATAGTCAGCATAGTCAACCAGGAATCATGAAGAAGTCTAAGCCCACTATTATGCTGATTGCTATTCGCCAAGGGCATTTTTCTCGTGAATTCCTTCGAGGGGTGCTTGATGCTGAGGTCTCAGGTCAGGATTATAATGTGTGGGTGGTGCCTCCTATGGAAGAGTGCGGTCATCTCAAGGCCTGTGTTTCTAGTCAAAATGTGGTCGGAGTGATTGCGCGTGGTTTGGCTGCTGAGTTGGTGGAATTTCTTGATGAGTGTCGCATACCTGTGGTCTCCATCCGTGGACCACAGGACACTGGTATGCGTGCCTACGGTGGTATTCACGTGGATGATGATTTAGTCGCTAGGCTTGCTGGGGATGAGTTTGTTCGTTTAAATTTACGACAGTGGGGCTTTGTGGGTTGGCAAGATGTGATCTGGTCGGAGGCGCGGAAAAAGTCATTGCTTGGTTTTGCTCAATCAAATGAAGTTGATGCCAAAGTCCTCTCGCTTTCTGAGCAGCAACGTTTCGGCTGGTCGGGAGTATCAGCTATTGCGTCGTGGGTGGAGATGTTAGACAAACCCTGTGGTATTCTTGCATGCAATGATGAGGCTGGTGTGGCTGTATTGCACGCCTGCAAGCTAGCGGGCCTGAGTGTGCCCGATGAGGTTGCCGTAATTGGAGTGGATAATAATTCTATGCTGTGTGAGTCAAGCTCGCCATCATTGAGCAGTATCGATCTGCATGCCGCCGATCTGGGTCGTATGGCGATGCGCCAATTGGCCGAGATCTTGGGTTTCGAATTGAAAGGTGGCGCTGAGCATCAAGAACCAGCATTGATGGTGATTCGTGAGTCAAGTCATGAGGTGGACCGATATCTTTTATTTTACCAAATTGCGGTGAGTTACATTACCAGCCACGCTTTGCGCGGTCCCAGTGTGGCTGAGGTTGCTGATTCATCAGGCTTGTCGAAGCGTGCACTCGAACGCGTCTTTGCTAAGCATGCCACTGTGAGTCCCGGCGAGATGATCCGTGAACATCGCAAGGACGCTATTTTGAGGCTTCTCAGAAATCAGTCTCTGAATTTATCGATGATTGCTCAGCAGTCTGGATTTGCCGATGCCTCAGGTTTATCAAATTTCGTCAAGCGCGTCACAGGCAAGCCGCCCGGACAATGGCGTGGTTGAGAGGGCTTAACCGTGAGTAAAACAACTTTGCTGGCACTTGATCCAGATCAGGCGGGCTGTTTGTTGGGGCTAAATGGTGCTTCCAGAGTTTCTATCAATGGGAAAACCTCTGAGAAGTCTTCACGTGTATCAGAATCTTGTTTGCCAAAGACGCCTTCCTCGATGAGCTCGAAAACCATAGACCCGATGTCACTGCAGCTGGTGATACCCCATTCTGACATCATTGTGCTGGCCATGGGGCCAAATTCTTGGATGGCGAAATCACGAAATCCGATGAGAAGTTCGCTGGCAGCTACATGTCTGTGCTTGCCATCATTGCTTTCCATCGCACGCCTGACCGTAAAATCGAGCGCGTCTTTAAGAAAATAGTATGCTCCAGAATCGTAACTTTCTTGTTTCGAGCTGATCGCTTCTACAGCATCCGTGAACTGTGTAGGTTGCATACTAGTTATGCTTCACCATGTCCGATTCGATGTCAAGTTTGCCGTATGACCAGGGAATGATTGCTCCATGGGCGCTTACTTCGATGCATGCAGGTAACTAACCATGTCGACAAATTGCTGCAGTGAAAGCTCATTGGCGAGGCCTGGGCCCATTATACTTGAGGTTTGTTTTTCAATGCTTTTGACATCAGTTGCGTTCAGCTTAGTTGAGATGCCCGCAATGTTGTTGACGACTACTTCTTGCTCATTCTTAGATACTAACGTTCCCATGTGTGGGGTGCCGTCATTGGTGGTTACGGTGACCCAAGAATCTGCGATTGTGGCGTCGGGCTTAAGGATGGCTTCGGCAATTTGGGCTTTGTTGAGTAGCGAGCCAATGTGTGCGAAGTCAGGGCCTTTGATGGGGTCTTCAGGATTGATGTTGTGACATGCTGCACAGGCAAGACCAGCTAGAGCTTTTTTGCCTGCCTTGGGGTTACCCTTCATTTTGTCGAGTGCCACCATTACGTCCTCAATTGAGGTTTTACCAACTTGTCCTTTGTTGCTTTCCTTGGCGGTTTTCTTTGGCTTGGCTTTGCCGATGCCGCTGAGGTGCATGCGATGCTTGTCCGCTGTTGCTGCAAGAAATGCTTTTTGCTCGGTGTCTGCTTTGTTCCAGTGAGCGCGGTAGACTTGTTCGATTTTTTCGGACTCAGACCATTTGATAGCCTTGTAGTAGGGGCCGTGGGTATCGGGTCTTGTGAACCACCACCACGAGCCGTCGTATGGCTCTTCCTTGTGGTAGAGGCGTGCCAGAGCTGTAATAATTTTATTACTTAGCTTTTTGTCGTTTGAGTTGCCCAGCTTGGAGATGAGCCCATCAACCCCATTTGGGTTGTGCATCAGGCGCAGGGCCCAGAGCGCTCCGTCTTGGCTGGGTGAATCGATTGCGGTAAGGCAGGCCTCGGCAGCACCGATCGAAACTAGAGACTGGACAGCTACATGAGGTAAGATGACCTCTTGGTGTGGAGTGGCATGTGGTCCACCTTGATGGTCTTTCTGGGTTGATGGCTTCATGGGTGCCGGAGGCACAGCGGCTGCAAGTAATGCCTTAGCAGCAATGGCTTGGTGGGCTTTGTTGGCCTGAGTTAACCTTCCAAGGCCGACGGCGGCGGCTACTTGAACGCGTTGGTCTTGGTCTTGTATGCCGGTTAAGAATGGTTGTATGGGTGTGTTGCCATTGTGTGGGATACGGTCACCAAGAGCGCGGAGAGCGAACTCTCGAATGCTAGCATCGTTGGTCAAACTGGCTAGGCCGGTGTCGGCTTTCTCACCAAGCAGCTGGGTGTAGGTGAAGATGGCGGCAACACGTGATTCGATCGTTGCTGAAGTGTCGGCTGCAATAGCGAGTATGGTAGTCGCCGCATCTGATTTGCGGTTTAGGATTTCTTGCTGTGTATGCAGGCGAATGGCGGCGCTGTCAGATCTGAGCAGGGACACCAAGGCGTCGTCGGTAAGCTCTTTAAACGATGGAGGTGCAGTATACTTCCAGTCTTTGGGGATAACCCTGATAACATGACCTTTGTTTGGATTGCCCTTGAATCCGGCGCCTGCCCAAGCAGCGAGGTAAAGACGACCTGATGCATCATTGTCGATGTCAGTAAATTGGGTGAGATCGATGTAGTCCTCTTGTGCTTGGGTGAAGCTGGCGCCATCGGGTTGTAGCCGGTGAATAAAGACTTGGCTGCGCCCCCAGTCACCCATGAGTGCAACGTTGTTGTATTTTTCTGGCCAGCCTGGCTCTTGGAAAAACATGGAGCCGGTGCCTGAACCACCACCGACATCAACGAGTGCGGGGATGATCTCATCAGTGAAGTTTTTGAACAGCATGGGATAGCCGTATTGTCCGGATTGTATGTGGTGAATGAAGCGAACGTTCCAACCTCCACCGTCGTTGGTATTGCCGCGGGTGTATATGTTGAGTAGGGGGTCGATGGCGACGTCGTAGATGTTGCGGAGACCATGAGTGTATATCTCAAGCTCGGAGCCGTCTGGACGAACGCGCGCTACACCTCCGCCAAGCATGGTGAGTATGGTGCCGTCGCTTCCTTTGGCTTTGTGCATGCCGTAATCTCCTACCGCGATGTAGATCCAGCCGTCGATGGCCATACGCATGCCGTTAGTGGTGTGATCTGCTCCTCGGCTTTGGTTGTGTGCGTGACAGCTAATATCAGAGACCAGGATCTGGGGAGGACCGTCGGCTTTGCCATCTTTGTTGGCATCCACCAGAACACCAAGGTTCATGGCGCCGAAAGTTTTTTCATCCTTCCAGGTTGTGTAGATCACATAGACTTTGTCTCCAACGGCTATGAGCCCGCGTGGGTTGTCAACGGTAGCAAAAAGGGTGTGCTCGTCGGCAGTCCCATCGTTATTGGTGTCACGAAGTCGAACGATTTTGCCTTTACCAGGCCCTTTGCCGAGCGATCCACACATATCGACACCAACAAATACATCCCCGTTGGGGTGTGCGGACAGACAAGCGGGGGAAGGGGTAAGTTCCGAGCTTGAGAACTGGCTTTGTTGAAGCTCGGTAGGAAACGCAGCGAAGCTTGCGGTTGTGACACATGCTGCGGTGATGGCGCTGTAGATGGTAGATTTGGCTTTGTTCATGTCAGGTCGTTGTAATACGTAATAATTAGTAATCTATTTCAATGATTATGCAAGGAGGAGTAATCAGAACAAGTATGGCACTTGACCCAATCTGAGCTGCCATCGGTGTAATATTCTTTTTTCCAGATGGGTACAGTAGCTTTGATGGCATCAATGATGGCGCGACAGGCTGCGAAGGCGGCATCGCGGTGGGCGGCGGAGACGGCGATGCTGATGGCGATTTCACCAATTTGTAGGTGGCCGGTGCGGTGGACGCAGCGCGCGGCAACAATGTCATGCTCAGACAAGATTCGTTTCAGAATGCGCTCGCCCTCTTTTTCGGCTAGTTCGGGGTAAGATTCGTATTCAAGGGAAGCAACTTCGTTACCATTGTGATGGTTACGCACCCAGCCTTCGAAGCTGGCAAAACCTCCGGCAGAGGGGTCTCGCACTTCATCACAGAGAGCGACCGGGTCAATGGGCTCGTTAGTTAATTTAAACATGTCTTCAAATTCACCATTCACTATTCTGAAATCACTAGTTCCTAGCCTCCGGCTACGGGGGGTATAAAAACAACCTCCTCACCATCGCTGAGTTGGTGGGTCCATTCGGTGAAATTACTATCCACGGCTACCATCATGCCTTTGCGCTTGCAAGTGAGACGGTATTTTTCTCTAACTTCTTCAAACAGTCCTGCAGGTGTCTCACTCTCAGTTTTGAGAGTTTCTTGGCTAGTGCCGGTGAGCTCTCGTAGCTGTGCGAAGTAGCTGATGGTGATTTTTTTTACGGTGGTTTTTTGTGCGAGGCGTGCACGAATTTCGATCAGGTCAGCTTTGGTGTTGGTATTAGTAAGGGGCCATCGCCCCGGTGAGGGGAGCGCATGGGCTTTGAGTTTTATGAGCACTGAGCGGGGGCATTGCTTACCTGATTCTAGGGCAGAGCTGACTGCTGCGGCAGAGGCGGGCTCCCAGATGGCGCACAGAGGCTCGGGTAAAGCATCGCCTGCGCTGACGAAGTAAGTCGCTTCGTGGGCAATGCTACGGTTTTCGATGAGTGTGATCAGATGCTCTTCTTCGAGCAGAGGCAGGTCACAAGCTAGCACAAGCCACGGGGAGCTTGGGTCAGATTTTTGAGCAGAGGCGATCGCGCCAAGGGGACCGATAGGGCCGAAGGCATCTGGGATAGTGCCAGGCTCGCTGGTATCCTCACTGGTGGAGATGAAAACCTGGTTGCATACGGAGTTAAGTAGCTTGAGTCCGCGCTGCTTTTGGCTGAGACCGTCACGCAAGACGAGCTTGGATTTATCAGATCCCATACGTGAGGATTTACCTCCTACCAGTAATAAGCCGTTCATCGATGTTATGATTGGGCGTGGTAATCGTCAGACTTACCTCCTGTTTTTTCTAGCAGGCGTGTTTCTGTGATACACATGTCTTTGCTGATGGCTTTGCACATGTCGTAGATAGTGAGTGCAGCACCTGAAACGCCTGCAAGCGCCTCCATTTCGATACCAGTGCGTCCGGTGGTAACACAGGTGCAGGTGATAGTAATTTGGGTGTCAGATGTTGGTTCGATGGTGAATTTAGCACTCTCGATCGGAATTGGATGACAGAAGGGAATAAGTTCTGAGGTTTTTTTTGCAGCCATGGTTCCTGCGATAATAGCTGTATGGAAGACGGGGCCTTTTTTGCTGTGAATATCGCCATTTTCGAGCAAGGACATGAGTTCTGGCCCAACGTCGATGATGCTTCGGGCGATAGCACTTCGGCGAGTGTTGTCTTTGGCCGAAACGTCGACCATGCCGGGTTGGTTGTTTTGATTGATGTGGGTGAAATCATTCATGCTATGACCAAGGGTAGAAGTTGGCAGCTTCGTTGAGAAGCTCTTTTCCAGTCAGTTCACCAGGTAGCTCTGCTATCCCGTCTGAGTTGGCGAGAGCCAGAAAGTTGCCAGAGTTAGATGGGGGGGTGAGCTGTATGCGACCATTTTTTATCTTACAGGGCACAAGGCCGGTAAAATGAGGTGGGCAGTGAAAGCTGCCGCTCGTGCTTAAGGTGTTTTTTGTGGTTGGTCTGGTGCTGAGGATTTCCTTGAGGCTAGGAATGAGGTAGCGTGTGCTACATGCCATAACGGAAACGGGATTGCCAGGTAGGGCGAATATTAAACGCTTGCACTCCTCACCGCCTGCGGCGGAACCGTCGTCCGCTCTAGCTCGCTTGCACTCCTCACCGCCTGCGGCGGAACCGTCGTCCGCTCCTGCGGTGGAGACATTGTCTGGTGTGTGGCTCCAAAAGGCCATGGGTTTTCCGGGGCGTTGGGCGATGCCGTGAAAGTGAGGGGTGCCGAGAAGTTCGGTGAGAACAGGAGCTACATAGTCGTATTTACCGCGTGAAACGCCACCGGTAAGGATCAGGATGTCGTAGGAGGGGAGTGCATCAGTGATGGCCTCTTTGAGGGCTGAGGGGTCGTCTTTCAGGTGGGTGCTTTTGACCACTCCGAGATTCATGCTTGTGATAAGTGCCTCCAGCGCTGTGGCGTGGCTGCGGCGTATCTGGTGTGGCAGTGGCTCAGTTTCGGGAGCGACGAGTTCGTCACCCGTGGTGATGATCAAAATAGTAGGTAGGGAGGAGACTCGGAGTTTGGTCGCGCCAACCGATGCTGCGATGGCAAGTTCAGCCGCCCCCAGCCTGACACTACTCTGGAGAAGTGCTGCACCTTTCTCGGTGTCATTGCCCATGGGGTGGATGTGTTGCCCTTGCTTTGGTATCACCTCACCGTTCAGGGTGGCGGTATTTTCTGAGAGGTCAATGAGTTCAATCGGGATCACACAATCACACCCATGTGGCAGCACACAACCGGTCATGACCTCTATACAGGTGCTGGAATTTTCCAAGGAGAGGAGAGCGCTGCCAGCGGCCTGGGTGCCGGCTATTGGGAAGCTGGTGATGCCGCTGGTAAATGAGGCGATAGCGATGGCGATACCATCCATCATCACGCGGTCGAATGGAGGTAATGGGCGATCTGCGAGGATGTCCTCACGCAGATACCTACCATGCGCATCATCAAGGTGGACGAATTCCACGGGGGCTCTGTCCAAGTGTTCGCGGATGATGGATTCCGCTTGGGTGACTGAAATCAAATTTTGCATCGAAACTATTTTCTGCCTGCAGATCAAATCACGATTGGTCTTTTTTGTCCATTCATGTAAGTGTTTCCTTGTGAGTTCGCCAACAGATACGATGCAGCGCCCACTCCGAGATCTGAGAATCTCGGTGACGGACCGTTGTAATTATCGCTGTCGCTACTGCATGCCCGCAGAGGTTTTTGGCGAGAATTATCAATATTTAGCGAAGCCAGAGATTCTGACTTTTGAGGAAATCACCCGATTCGCAGGTATTTTTTGTGATCTTGGGGTGGGAAAACTTCGTCTCACAGGTGGAGAGCCGCTGCTGCGTCGTGGACTGCACGATCTTGTTGCTATGCTGGCTGAAATCCCCGGTGAGCAAGATATTGCGATGACGACCAATGGGTCATCACTGGCCCGCTACGCCAAAAATCTCAAGGTAGCTGGGCTACAGCGGGTCACGATTTCCATGGATGCGCTAAACCCAGAAATCTTTGCCCGCATGAACGGCACCGGAGCAACTCCTGGCCGTGTTATTGAGGGTATTGATGCCGCGTTGGAACATGGGCTAGAGGTTAAGATCAATAGCGTGATCCAGAGAGGAATCAATGAAGACGAGGTTGTTTCGCTAGCCAGATTCGGGCGAGAGCGAGGTGTGACCATGCGCTTTATCGAATATATGGACACAGGTAATACGAACGGTTGGAAGCTGGGTGAGGTAGTGCCATACACTGAGATGCTTGAAGCTATCCGCCAGCACTTTCCGCTTGAAGCTATTGCCCCTAATTATATCGGAGAGACGGCTAAGAGGTTCGGCTACCAAGATCTTGCAGGCCTAGAAGTGGGTTTTATCAGCTCGGTGAGTAAGCCGTTTTGTGGTGATTGTAATCGAGCTAGGTTGTCCTCAGACGGTAAAATGTTCACCTGTCTGTTTGTGAAGCACGGACATGACCTAAAAACAGTGATGCGTGACGGGGGTACTGATGATCAAATCGCTGAAGTTATTAGCAGTATCTGGCTTGCCAGAGATGATCGCTATTCAGAGTTGCGCAGCCAAATCGGTGGCGCAGAGTCTAAGCCTGAGATGTCTTATCTCGGCGGTTAAGGATGGTGTTAGCCTACTATTTCATACATAATTATACCAATGAACGTAACGCTCAAGCACCTCTTTATTTCGCCCGGGCACAATTACTACGGTCGTCACGGCAAGGGGGCGATGGATTTTCCCATCGAGGAGGTGGAGCGGATTGAATGCGTGGCTGGGAGCGGTATCAAAGGTGATAGGTTTTTTGATTATAAGCCGGATTATAAAGGCCAGATTACGTTGTTTGACTGGGCGGTGTTTGAGCGACTACGCGATGAGGTCGTTAAAGGTGATCTGCACCCGATGGCGTTGCGCCGCAATGTGGTTGCGAAGGGCGTCGACTTGAATGAGTTGATTAACAAGCGGTTTACTCTCGGCGGGGTTGAGTTGACAGGTTCATGCGAGTGCGCTCCGTGTTATTGGATGGATCAGGCCTGTGCGCCGGGGAGCCATGAATTCTTAAAAGGTCACGGTGGGCTGCGAGCGCGAATCCTGCAAGGTGGAGAGCTTTCTGTCGGCGATTGTCATCTTGAAGTGCTCGGTGAGGTCGAAGCGAGAGAGGGGGGTCTTTCAAAATGATGTCTGAAGAATCATCTGAGTTTGAAATTTGGAAACAGTTTGGTGATGAGCGTTCGTCTATTCCCGATGATGTTGCGCGAGAGGAGCCGCTTCAGATCACGGTTGACGGCACACCGGTAGCTGTAGTGATGCGCACGCCGGGTCATGATGATGATCTGGTGAGGGGGTTTTTACTGACTGAAGGCTTGGTGGATTGCCTTGATGATGTCACACGTATCGATCTTGATGATAAACAAAACCACGCCTGCGTTTTTCTTGCCGATGACGTGGTACTCGACCATGCGAGTCTGAGCCGAAACCTTTATAGCGCCTCGTCATGCGGTATTTGTGGCAAGGCAAGTATCGAGGCGATCCAACAAAATGCGCCACCTATTGAGTGTGATTTCACCATTCCTTCATCACTAGTATTAAGTTTGCCCGATGCTCTTCGTTCGGCTCAAGAAGTGTTTTCAAATACGGGCGGCCTACACGCGGCTGCGCTTTTCACGGCAGAGGGGGAGCTATTGATTCTGCGTGAAGACGTGGGAAGGCACAATGCCATCGATAAGGTGATTGGCTGGGCAGCGGTTCAAAAAATCGATGTATCCGAAACGCTGCTTCAAGTGTCGGGGCGGGTGTCATTCGAGGTGATACAAAAAGCACTAGTGGCGCGCATCCCAATCGTCTCTGCGATCTCAGCCCCTTCGTCGCTGGCGGTCGAGTTTGCCCGTGAGAACGGCCAGAC
>CBFHKM010000049.1:8923-13562 GCA_965656385.1 Oceaniferula sp. | reverse complement strand
CCCCCGAAGATCCTCTGCATCTCGCCATGTGCATCGACCCTGACGGCAATGAGTTCATGATCACTTGCAGCCGCCCTACTGACTAGAGATCCGCAACACCAACCAGGAAACTGCATGTCACTCTCCAACAAAACAGCTCTTGTTACTGGAGCATCCTCAGGCATCGGTCATGCAATTGCCGTGAAATTGCTAGATGCTGGCGCGAACGTTCTAGGTCTCTGCCGTGACACCTCCAAGCTTCCTGAAGGTGTGACACCAATCGAATGTGATCTGTCTGACTCAACTCAAATTGATACAGTCTTCGGCGCTATAAACCAACTTGATATCCTGGTCAACAACGCGGGCCTTGCTCTGCTCTCCCGCATTTCAGATGGAAACCCCGCTGATTGGGACACCATGTGGCAACTTAATGTGCAGGCACTCACAATCTGTTGCCAGAAATCCCTTCCGCTCTTTCCCAAATCAGGCGGCCAAATCGTTAATACATCGAGTATGAGTGGCCACCGCGTTCCACCCAGTGGCGGGTTTTACTCTCCTACCAAATTCGCAGTTCGAGGGGTCAGTGATGCCTTACGTCTTGAGCTTCGTGCTGATGGCAACCCAACCCGTGTCGCTACCGTCTCTCCTGGTTTCGTAGACACCCCCTTACTCGACAACTACTTCAAAGGACGCGAAGAGCAACTCTCTCAGACAAGGTCTAGCATGCAGATGCTTGAGGCGGATGACGTTGCCAGCTCTGTGCTGCACATTTTAAGCACTCCACTACATGTTGAGATCACCGATATTCAAATGCGAAGTGTGGGGCAGAAGTCCTGATTCTAAAGTTTTAGACTCAGACGCCTAAAATCAAATAATTTAGCACGTACCTCTGAGCTCAGAGCTGAATAGATCCTGCATCAAAGACCTCAGGATCATAATCATCGTCCATCCATTCAGCGTGGCCTGCGAGGCACTCTCTGTAACCAAATGGACCGCCACAATCTTCGGGTGGACATGCACGCTCGCCACCCAGAATCTTGAGTTGCTCAACATCTTCGGTTTTTTCTTCGATGACGATCTCATGCGTCCACTCGTCGAAAAAATCGTAGCGATACATCAGCCGAACTGGCAACTTTCTGCGGCCTGCGAATTGAGCTAAGGTAATCTCTTTTTCGTCAGTGAACTCATCACTGGGCCCTACTTCGTCTCTGGCATTAGAAATCACCTGCTTCAAGTGGCGCCCATTACCATAGCGGAACTGGTGTGCCTGCTCGTCGTTCCAGCCCATCACCTTCTGAATGATTTGATGTAGATCGGAAAAAGTGGCCGTCTCGGGCACGACAAACCTCCTCCAAACTTGGGGCTCAGTTTCGTAAAGAAAGATTTTCAGAATGTAAGAGTTCATAGCAGAAATTATTGATGGTGATCACAACTTAATATCGCGAAAACTCAAACCCTCCATGTCAACAGATAAGCTCTCAGTCAATCAAACATGCTTTTCAGATCAGCAAAAAAGTTTTCTGTCTCCTCCTCAGTAACCTCTGCACCCATAATATCATCGTAATCGTGATGCTCGACATGTTTGTCATCAAGCTCCATCAAGAACTTACTAGCTTCCCCAGCATGCTGTTGTCCCCATTTGGTCCTGACGGAACACCATGTTAGAGTGCAACGATCCTGGGCCCTAGTAATACCTACATAAAGCAATCGACGCTCCTCATCAGAAGTGCCCTCATCAATGCTTCTCTTATGTGGTAAGATCCCTTCTTCTAGCCCAACAAGGTAAACGATTGGATATTCCAAACCTTTAGATGCGTGCAGGGTAATTAAGGTCACCCCACGCTGCTTATCGATATCATCATCACTTTCACGTTCTCGGGCCAGTGCCGACATATCAAGATACTTTTGTAGCGAGAGCTTTTTCTTAGAGGCATCCTTTAAATCCTGAATCACCGTATCGATACTGTCTCGCCGTTGATCAGCTTCACTCTCATTTTTACTATTGCGCTTAACCCAATCAATGTAGCCCATCTCTTCGAGCATCGCCATCATGACATTACCCATGTTTTCCTCCTTTGAGCTCATCCTCTCGCGGTAGCTGAGTATCATCTCCGTGAAGGCATGAACCGATTTCTGAGCACGTGTAGATAGCTGATCAGATGCTACACCCATCGCCTCCCAAACACTGCCTCCACGTTCGCTTGATGTATTGGTGAGTAATACAGCTGCAGCTTGACCTATACCCCGCGGCGGCGCGTTCATAATGCGCAACAAGGGCACATCCGCACTTGGGTTGGCAAGCACCTGCAAATACGCCAACATATCCCGCACCTCTCGCTTGTCATAGAAACTTTGAGCCCCAATCATCCGATACGGAATCTGCTCTTTGCGCAAAGCAAGCTCAAGGTGACGACACTGTGAGTTGGTTCGAAATAAAATTGCTACGTCTTCAAGTGGCTTTTTCTCCACCCGGTGCAATTCAGTAATCTCATGAGAAATAAATTCAGCCTCCTCCTCGTCGCCAGGCATTGAGATAATACGTAGCGGATCTCCTGCGGGCTTCACTGATCTGAGTTGTTTCTCACGCCGGCCGACATTGTGTATGATGAGCGAGTTCGCAGTGTGGATAATAGCTTCTGAGCTACGATAGTTGTGCTCCAATCTTATTACCTTAGGATTCGGGAAAAACTTTTCGAATTGCAAAATGTTCTCCACTTCAGCTCCGCGCCATCCGTAGATACTTTGATCATCGTCACCAACAACACAGACGTGATAGGGCTCACCCACGAGCTGCTGCAGTAAGCGCATTTGCAAACCATTCGTATCCTGAAACTCATCCACCGTGACTCGAGTCCAGCGCTTTCGACAAATTTCACAAACATCGGGAAATTCCCTCAATAGTCGTTCAGCAAGCAACAACAAATCATCAAAGTCTACCGCATTCTGAGCTCTTAACTCATTTTGATAGGCGCGTGCTATATCAGCAATAAAAGGGTCATCAATCGAGTCTGCATCGCCACCGGCATTCTTAGCCTTTGAGATGATGGACAACACCATACCAGGCTCTATCTTTTCTTGGGCGCCACCCTTGCGGATAATGATTTGCTTGATAAGCCCGGTCTGGTCGTTGCCACTGTAGATCGTGAAGTTGTGTTTATAGCCAAGCCGGTCGATTCCGGTGCGCAGAATACGCACGCAGAGTGAGTGGAAAGTACATACCGTAATTTCCTTACCCGCTGTTTTGCTGACCATATCACCGACCCGCTCGCGCATTTCACTCGCCGCTTTATTGGTAAAGGTCACCGCCAAAATATTTTCAGGCGCAATTCCGCGCTCAACCATATGAGAAATGCGGCACGTGACAGTTCGAGTTTTTCCAGTTCCTGCTCCAGCCAATATCAGCACTGGGCCATCAAGTGCACTTACAGCTTCAGCCTGAGCTGTATTGAGACTAGAGAAATCAAAGGCCATGTATATTTGTGCTGCCGGGAAACAAAAGGCGCGCGCAGGGATAACCGCAAGCACCAAGCTTTCCAACACCAAATATCAAAAACCATTCAAGTATCGAACGAATTATCCCCACTGAATCATAGAGACCATATAATAGAGTCACCGTGCTCGAACAATACAGCTTTGTTGAGCTGAAACGCTGAATCCTGCCGACAGGAATGAGCTAATCCACCAATAAAAATCAAAATTACTTCGACTCACCATGCGGTGTAGGTATCTCTGTGATGAAATACCACAACTGATCGGACAACTACCTTAGTATATGTCGGGTTCAGCTTCCTGTTCATCATCAGCCTCCAGTGCCTTTTCCTCAGAATCGGGGCTATTAACCACCTCCTCATGTTGAATAGGCGTTGTGTTGAAGACAGGTGTTACATCCTGTTTAGGCCAGAAAAATATCACAGCAAAGAAAATCAACGCGTATGCGGCTCCGGCTCCCATTACATAGTTCCAGCGGCTGGTGCCTGCAAACCAAGTTGCAACACAGTCCAAGATTTCCCTACGCTTTGATGGCTTGAGGTGATCTTGCTGCTGACGACGATGAAATTCATCAAGTAGCTCATCGAAGTAAGCATCATCGGGCTGCTCATAACGCTTAAGCGAAATCAGATTCCGGAGTGACTGGAAATTGTCGTCGTTCATTTGGTTCATTGGCTGGACTGATGATTATTTTAATAAAAAAACTAAAGATTGCAATAATATTCGTATTTTTTTAAATTTAATAAGTGTAATTTATAAATATTTGTCATTTATGTGCTGCTTATGTGTAGCATACATGAAACTTATATTGCGCGTTATCCTTTGATTTTATTGGTCTGGAGAGTGTGTTGGCGTGAGAAATTCTTCGAGTGATCCTTGGAGCTGTTTGTGCGCATAATATAGTCTCGATCTGACTGTTCCTTCTGAAACTCCTAGAATTTGGCCTATTTCTGCGTGTGGCATACCTTGAATGTCAAACATGGTAACCACGGTTCTATGTTGTTCAGACAGCGTTTGCATCGCTTCGTTCAATCTTTTTTGCAATTCGTTGATATTTGATTGTCTTCGAGGATTAGAATGATGCCCCTTATCGATAAAACCTGGATCATTGTGAATGCCCGAATCCATGTCATCGAAGCTAAAGCCAGCTCTTCTTTTGCGCTTCTTGAGA
>CBFHKM010000049.1:6522-8824 GCA_965656385.1 Oceaniferula sp. | reverse complement strand
ATAAAACCTGGATCATTGTGAATGCCCGAATCCATGTCATCGAAGCTAAAGCCAGCTCTTCTTTTGCGCTTCTTGAGAAAATTAAGGGTCATGTTGACCGCAATC
The DNA here is from genome assembly GCA_965656385.1 of Oceaniferula sp. Taxonomy (GTDB): domain Bacteria; phylum Verrucomicrobiota; class Verrucomicrobiia; order Verrucomicrobiales; family Akkermansiaceae; genus Oceaniferula. Next base: position 8,719 of record CBFHKM010000049.1, on the reverse strand, counting down.
GAGTAGATCCACGTATAGAATGTAGATTTTCCGCGAAATCGCCCCAACGAACGATATGCCTTTGCAAAAACATCTTGAAGCAAGTCGTGAGTATCCTCCTTGTTGGAGGTCATATTGTAAACCAGCCCGTAGAGCTTGCGGCTGTATTTCATGATAAGCTCATCAAAAGCTCGTGTATCACCAGCTTGTGCCCGCCTCACTAAATCGGCATCAGGGTCTACTGATTTAGGTTTATTGGTCATATTGAAATCAAGGAGTAAGGGGGAACTACAAAAGATAGAGTAAACTTATAAGTATTGTGTGATAAAAAAATGATGATGTCAAAACTCCATCAAAATCGAAACTCACACGCCTTAGCATCTCTCACCAATGATGCCCTGCCAATGATACCAGCATACGGCGCTAATCATTTACATTTTTACGTGTAATGGCTACACCCACACACTGTGTGTTCGGTAGAATAAACTTTTCAATTTCAATGGAAACTTCTGCTACTTGGAACTCAGCTAAAATCATGGATGCAAGATCTTCGGCCAATGTTTCGATCAACTTACGCGACTTAACAGCAGCGACTTCGTTAATTCTGAGATATACCGCATGGTAATCAACGGTTTCATCAATATGATCGTCACACAATTGTGAGCATATCGATGATGTAAAACGCGTATGAACAATCAGTTCTTGAGCGTTAGCTCTTTCCTCATCAGGCACACCGATGTGACAACTTACTCTCTGCCCACGTATGAATATTTGATCTTTCTCCTTCATGAATTATTACTACTTGCTGGAGTTTCGAGCCATGGATTTATGACTGACAGGTCCTCTACCAAAAGATCTGGGCTAGCTGCACCCAGCTGCTCGGCATTTTGGTAGCCAGTGAGTAAAGCAATGGATGCTACCCCTCCGTGTTTAGCAGTCTCCACATCATGGCACATGTCGCCCAGAAACACCGTGTTTGACGCATCAAGATCATGCTTCTCTAGCATAAGGTGAATCTGTTCTCTTTTGTCTAAAACCCCTGCATAAGTCGCTTCAAAAAAATGATCAATGCCAAGTTCAACAGCATGGCGATCAAATGCACCGGCATCCATTGAGCTCAGTATGAAAAGACGCTTATCTTTGGATTGCAGTCTCTCTAAAAAATCCAGCGCGTGAGGAAGCAGCGGAGATGTCACTCCAGATGCCTCTGACTCAGCAAAGCCCTGCCTGAAGTGATCTTCCAATTCATCCAAGGGAACTCCGGGCAAAATTTCCTCGTAATAGCCTGCATAAGGCAGGCGAAAGCTCATTCTGAAGTCCTCGCGTCCAATCTCGTCTTTACCATAAGTGCGCAGAACATGGTTGGTGGCATCCAGCACCATGGCCAGATCATCAACAAGCGTACCGGACCAGTCAAAGATCCAGTTTTGATAATGATGTAGTGTAGATTTCACCTCAGATTATGGGTCAAATTATCCAATTTTAAAAACCACTTTTTTCACGGTATCCTTGCCTAACTCACGGTGCAAATTTTCAAGGAGCTTACTACTCATTTGCTGCAGATGAAACTTCATCGTTGGCTGCAGCACTCGCAGCACGAGCACTCCACCACGTATGGATTCGGGAACTGTGTGCTGAGCAACAAACTGACCAGCAACATTACCCCAAACTTCTCTCAGGTGCTGCTCATCGACACCGTCAGCAACGCCAATACTCTTCAGTAACCCATCAACAAACTCACGTGGCTGGTGGATATTTCTGGCTGGGTTTGGCGGATTGAGCCCCCCCAACCACTCGATCAAAATACGCGCACGAGCCTTTCTCTGCTGATCGCTCGCAGTGCCTGCTCTTTTGCTTTGTTTGCCTCGCTTGACGAGCCTGGCCTCTTTGGCTTGAGACGTGCGTATGTCAGGCTCTGAACGAGAGCCCCCATTGGTGTCTGGATTCGGATTATTCGCCGCCATCATCGCCAATTGCCTCTACCGGGCAACCATCCATCGCTTCGACGCATTGCTCGCGCTCCTCGTCATTTTCTGGCTGCTTGTAAACATAGGAATAACCCTCGTCTTCCTCACGGCGGAAGTTGTTGGGAGCCGTTTCACGACAGAGGTCACAGTCGATGCACTGGCTATCTACGTAGAAAGTGCCTTTAATATTTTCTGGATTGATATCTTCTTTGTCTGCCATGTTCCTAGATTGGGTGCTGTTACTCCGCTTC